>JAOUEK010000005.1 GCA_029858755.1 Thermoleophilia bacterium | reverse complement strand
GTCAGCTCGAGCTCGTTCCACAGGTCGAGCGCGACGGCGACGCAGTCGAACCCCGGGCCGAGGTTGGCGGAGGAGGCGGGTGCGCGGACGATCATCCCGCCGCCTCCGCGATCGCGTCGGGCGAGGCGTCGCACTGCACGGGCGGCGGCGCGAGCCGCTCGGCCGTGGCCACGTCCTTGAGCCCGTGGCCCGTGAGCGTCAGCACGACCCGCTCCCCCGGCACGCTGCCCGCAGCGACGGCGGCGAGCCCCGCCGCCGAGGACGGCTCGCAGAAGACTCCCTCCAGCGCGCCCAGCTCGCGCCAGGCGTCGACGATCGCGTCGTCGGAGACCGCGACGACGTGGGCGCCCGCCTCGCGCACCGCGCTCGCGTGCACGGGCTCGCCGATGCGGATCGCGGAGGCGAGCGTGTGCCGACGGTCGCTCGCCTCGGCGGAGACGATCCCCGCCCCGAGCCCGAGCTCCCTGATCCCCTGCGCGTACGCCGACGTGTTGCCGCCGCCGCCGTACGGGATCACGAACGTGTCCGGCGCTGAGCCCAGCTCCTCGACGATCTCGTACACGGCCGTCTTCTGGCCCTCGCGGCGGTAGGGGTTGAGCGAGTTGACGAGGACGTGCGTGCCGCGCCGGGCGAGCTCCAGCGCCGCCGACAGCGCCTCGTCGAAGTCCCCACGCACCTCGAGCACCGTGGCGCCGAGCATCCGCGTCTGTGCGACCTTCGCGCCGCTGACCGCGCCGACGGGCACGAGCACGAGCGCGGGAATGCCCGCGCGCGCCGCGTACGCGGCCGCCGACGCCGCGGTGTTGCCCGTCGACGCGCAGATCACGGCCTGCGCCCCTTCCTCGACGGCCTTCGAGACGGCGACGGTCATCCCGCGGTCCTTGTAGCTCCCGGTGGGGTTGCCGCCCTCCCACTTCAGCCACAGCTCGCGTCCGTAGCGCTCCGATAGCCGCGGCGCCCGGAGCAGCGGCGTCGACCCCTCGCCGAGGGTGACGACGGGGGTCTCGGCGCTCACCGGGAGCTGTGGCCGGAAGCGCTCGATCAGCGGCGGGACCATGCGTCGTTCTACCACCAAGACGAGCTCGCCGTGACGTTAGCCACGCGTGCGCTTCCGTCCGAGGGGAGGCGCCTCCCTCGCGACCGCCTCCTCCGCCGCCGCGGGTCGGGGTCGGCGCCGGCGGCCCGGCGAGCCCGCACGGGGGCCGCGGACGGCCGGCCGCGATACTCAGCCGGCCCCCGGGTCGAGCTTCGCGTGGCCCGGATCAGACGGCCTTCACGCCCGACCGCCCGCGCTGACCGCACCCGCCGCTTCGAGCGCCAGCTCGCGGCCTGCGGCGTACTCGGCGTCGAAGGCTCCGGGGCCGAGCGCGTCGAGCGCCGCTCGCAGCGCACCCTCGCGTACACGCATCCCCACGCTGCCCTCGACGTCGGGTGTCAGCCCGAGCGCTGCCGCCTGGACGTCGGCGCAGGCGAGGAGCCTGACGCCCGCCGCGATGTCGCCCCGCTCGATCCGCGTTGCGCCGAGGACGCCGAGAATGTCGATCTGGTACTTGACGGTGCCGAGCGCGCGGGCGATCTCGAGCCCGCGCCGCAGCGCCTCCTCGGCGTCGGCGACCCGCCCCTGGTGCAGCGCCAGGAGCCCGAGCGAGTGAAGGCATGCGCTCGCGCGTCGCCGGTCGTCGAGCGCGGTGCTGGCGACCAGGCATTCCTCGAGCGTCGCACGCGCTGTCTCGAGATCCCCGAGCTCGAGCAGGGTGTGCCCGAGGTTCGCGAGCGGCGCGAGCAGATAACCACTTGCCCCGTGCGGTCGCTCGAGTGCGATCGCCTCCTCGTAGGAGGCCGCGGCAGCCGTGAGCTCGCCTGCGCCGAAGGCGGCGTTTCCCAGCAGGTTGAGGGCACGCGCCTGCGTCACCCTGTCCTTCGCGGCCCGCGCGGCCGCGAGCGCCTCTGCGGCGACGGCCGCGCCGGTCGCCGGGTCTCCGTGGAGCGTCGTCAGGTCGGCGAGCGCCAGCAGCGCCGGCCCGCGGCGCTCGCCCGGAGCCGCGCGAGCGAGCGCCCGCTCCAGAGCGGAGACGCCGTCCGCGTAGGGGCCGCGAAGCCGCCACAACGTGTGCATGGCGGCGACCAGGTCGAGCTCCAGATCGGGATCGGGAAGCTCACGCGCCGTCCCCAGGGCGAGGAGCAGCTCCGGTCGCAACGCCTCGAGCTCGAGCGCCGAGCCTGCTGCTGCGTTCAGCCGCCGTGCCCGCGCCAGCGTCTCGTGCGCGTGGCGCCTCCTGCACGCGCCGAGCTCGACCGGATCCTGCGAGAGCAGCTCCGCCGCGTACTGGCGGATCGTCTCGAGCATCCCGAACCGGGGCCTGCCGTCGCTGCCCAGGCGGCGGCGCACGAGACTTCGCTCGACGAGCGCGGTGAGCGCGGCGAGCCCCGGGGAGCAGACCTCCTCGATCGCCTCCCAGGGTACGTCGTCGGCGAACACGGAGAGCTGTTTGAACAGTCGCAGCTCGTCGTCGCCGAGCTGCCCCACCGACCAGTCGGTCGTGGCACGAAGCGTACGCTGCCGCTGATCGGCCCGCGGGCCGGCGTCGAGCAGGTCGAGCCGCTCTTCGAGCCGCTCCAGCAGCTGCTGTGGGCCGAGCAGCGTCGTCCGCGCCGCCGCGAGCTCGAGCGCGAGCGGCAGCCAGTCGAGGCGGGCGCAGAGTAGCGCCGTCGCCCCGTCGGGCGCGAAGCTCGGGTCGACGCGACGCGCGCACGCGGTGAAGAGGGCGACGCCGTCGGCGGGCGTCAGCGACGGCACGTCGTAGACCGTCTCGTGCTCGACGCCGAGGCGCTCCCGGCTCGTCACGAGCACGCGAGGCCCCTCGACGGCGAGCAGCGCGTCCACGACTCCCGCCGTCGCGTCGAGCACGTGCTCGGCGTTGTCCAGCAGGACGAGGAGGCGGCGGCTGGACGCTCGCACGCCGATCGCCTCGAGCGGGTCACCGAGCGGCGGAGCGCCACCGCCCGCCACCGCCCGCGCGACCGCTCCCGCCACCTCGGCGCTGCCACGCAGCGGCGCGAGGTCGACGGCGACGACACCGTCGGGGAACGCGGAGGAGACGCCGTCGGCGACGTGCAGGGCAAGCCGTGTCTTGCCCGTGCCACCGGGCCCGCAGAGCGTGAGCACGCGGCCGGCGCGCAGGAGGAGCGAGGTGGCCTCCGCGAGCTCCGCCGTACGCCCGACGAGCGGCGTGCTCGGAAGCGGGAGCGTCCGCCCCGCCGGCGTGCGAGCGGGCTGCCCGCTCGGGGTCGCGTGACGCAGGATCGCTCGTTGCAGGTCCCGCAGCTCCGGACTCGGGTCGAGGCCGAGCCCGTCGCGGAGCTCCACCCGCGCCTCGCGATAAGCCTCGAGCGCGTCCGGCTGACGTCCGGCACGGGCGAGCGCGAGCATGAGCGCGGCGCGGAGTCGCTCGCGCAGGGGATTGGAAGCGACGAGCGCCCGCAGCTCACCCACCAGCTCCACGCCGGCGCCGAGCGCGAGATCGGCGTGGATGCGCGTCTCGAGCCCCTCGAGCCGCAGCTCCTCGAGACGGGCGATCTCGGGTTGTGCGAAGTCGGCGTCGCGCATGTCGGCGAGCGCTGGGCCGCGCCAGAGCGACAGCGCCGCGCGCAGGCTGTCCGCGGCTCTGTCGTGCTCGCCCGTCCTCGCCTCGGCCCGTCCGCGCTCGAGCAGCTCCTCGAAGCGCACGGCGTCGAGCGCCCCGGGCGCGAGCACGACGGCGTAACCGCCAGCCCGATGCTCGATGTGCTCCTCCCCGATCGCAGCGCGCAGCCGCGAGACGACGACCTGCAGGGCGTTGCGCGGGTCGGCGGGCGGCCCGCTGCCCCAGAGCGCGTCGATCGCACGGTCGGGCGAGACGACGCCTCCCCGTTCCAGCAGCAGCAATGCGAGCAGCGTCAGAGCGCGCCCGCGCACCTGGAGCCGAGCGTCGTCTGCGACAGCCTCGACCGGGCCGAGGATCCGAAACTCCATGACACCTCGTGACAGCGGCCTGACAGCACCGTGGAAGCGGACACAGCAAGTATCGCTCCCATGACCACAGTCGTACAACTGGAGGTCGGCCGATGAGCACGAGTCCGTTGGCCGCGCTCGTCACGGCCAGGGCGCTCGCGAAAGCGGCGAAGCCCCCGAAGGCGGTCGCGCGCCGCCTGCGCTCACCCGACGCCGGAGCGAAGCGGGAGCCCCGGGCGACGCTGCGCCCGCCGCGCTAGGCATCGCCGCCGCGCGGCTGCTCGTGCGCACGCGGGGCGCGGGGCCGCTACGCCCACCCGAGATCCTCGATCCCGCGGTCGGAGACGACGGGGAGCGCGCTCACGCCGCCGCGCGACTCGGGCAGGGAGCGGATCGCGGCGAGCGCGCGCTCCAGCCCGCCCTGGGGAGCTTCGTGGGTGACCACGTGCAGCACCGCGTGGCCGTCACCGGGCTGCTGCACGAGCCGGGCCACGGAGACGCCCTCGGCAGCGAGCTCGTGGGCGAGGCGGGCGAGCACCCCGGCCCGGTCCTCGACCTCGAGGCGGAGGTACCAGGGCGACGTCAGCTCGCCGGCGGGGAGCTGCTCGAGGTCGCGCCACACCGGGTCGTTCTGGAGGAAGCCCGTGCCCGTGGTGCCTACGATCGAGACCATGTCGGCGACGACGGCGGAGGCGGTCTCGAGGCCGCCGGCGCCGGGACCCTCGAGCGTGATCTCGCGGATCGCGTCGCCCTGGAGCATGACGGCGTTGAAGGCCCCCTCGATCGCGGCGAGTGGATGGTGCGAGTCGACGAGCGCAGGCCCGACGCGGACGTCGACCCGCTCGTCGACGAGCGTCGCCCGCGCCACCAGCTTCACGTGCATCTCCATCGCGCGGGCGGCGGCCACGTGCTCGCGGGTGACGCCCTCGATCCCCTCGACGTCCACCCATTCCACGGGGACGCGCGAGCCGAACGCGACGGTCGCGAGGATCGCGGTCTTCGCGGCGGCGTCGAGCCCGCCCACGTCCTCCGCGGGATCCGCCTCTGCGTAGCCGAGCCGTTGTGCCTCGGCGAGCGCCTCGCCGTACGTGCTCCCTGCCTCCATCGCCGAGAGGATGAAGTTGGTCGTGCCGTTGACGATCCCGAGCACGCGGTGGACGTTGGAGGCGACGAGCGACTCGCGCAGCACCTTGATCACGGGGATCGCTGCGCACACGCTGGCCTCGAAGCGGAGCTGGACGGCACCGGCCGCAGCGGCCTCGAACAGTTCGGGCCCGCGGCGGGCGAGGAGCTGCTTGTTGGCGGTGACCACGGGCGTCCCCCCCCGCAGGAGCTCGAGCACGTACTCCCCGGCGGGCTCGAGCCCGCCCATCACCTCCGCCACGAGGCCGATCGCGGGGTCGTCCCGGACGGCGGCGAAGTCGGTGGTGAGCACGCCCGCGTCGGGGCTGAACCCCCGCTCGCGGGCCGTGTCGCGCACGAGGGCGCGCACGACGCGGAGCCGGTGGCCCGTCGCGCGCTCGATCTCGTCGCCCTGCTCCTCGAGCAGGCGGTGCACCGCCGCGCCGACGGTCCCGTAGCCGAGCAGCGCGACGCGGACGTCGATCGCCTCGCGCCTCACGCGTCCCCTGCGCGATGCATGAGCGAGCGCAGCTCCGCGCCCACCGTCTCGAGCGTCGTCGTCGCCGCCTCGGCCCGCATCGCCTTGAGGCGTGCCTCGCCGTTGTCCATGTCCTCGATCCACTCGCGTGCGAAGGCGCCCGACTGGATGTCTGCGAGGATCCTGCTCATCTCTTCCCGTACGTGCTCGTCGATCACGCGCGGGCCGCGCGTGTAGTCGCCGAACTCCGCCGTGTCGGAGCACGACCAGCGCATGTGCGAGAGCCCGCCCTCCCAGATCAGGTCGACGATGAGCTTCAGCTCGTGCAGGCACTCGTAGTACGCCACCTCCGGTTGGTAGCCGGCGTCGACGAGCGTCTCGAAGCCCGCGCGGATCAGCTCCGCGGTGCCTCCGCAGAGCACCGCCTGCTCCCCGAACAGGTCGGTCTCCGTCTCCTCCTTGAAGGTCGTCTCCAGGATGCCGGCGCGGCCCGCGCCGATCCCGGTCGCGTACGCGAGCGCGAGCTCGCGCGCGCCGCCGCTCGCGTCCTGCTGGACGGCGATCAGCGCCGGCGTCCCGTACCCCTCGGTGAACAGGCGCCGCACGACGTGGCCGGGGCCCTTGGGGGCGACCATGACCACGTCGTGGCCCGCGCCCGGCGCCACGCGGCCGTAGAGCACGTTGAAGCCGTGGGCGAAGAGCACGGCGGCCCCGGCGTCGATCGCAGGCGCGATCGACTCGTCCCACACGCGCGGCTGCACCTGGTCGGGGAGCAGGATGGAGACGAGCTGAGCGCCGCGGACGGCCTCCTCGATCGGGGCGACGGCGAGCCCGGCGGCCTGCGCCTCCTCGCCTGACGGGGAGCCGGCCCGCAGGCCCACCTCCACCTGGACGCCCGAGTCGCGCAGGTTGAGGGCGTGCGCGTGGCCCTGGCTGCCGTAGCCGATCACGGCCACCTTGCCCTGTAGCAGGGAGAGGTCGCCGCCGGAGAGGATCGTCGCCATGCGGTTCCTTTCGTCGTGAGGTCGGATGCGAATCGTACGACCGGGCCGCCTCGCGCCCGTCAGTTGATCGCCGCCAGCCGCGGGCTGCGTGGCCGCTTGCTCGACGCGCGCGACATGCCGATCCGCCCCGTGCGCACGAGCTCTCGGACACCGTGGGGCCGGCAGAGCTCGTGGAACGAGTCCAGCTCCTCCGGCGTCCCCACCAGCTCGAAGACGACGGCGTCCGGGCCGAGGTCGAGCACGCGCCCGGAGAACGCCTCCGCGGTGGAGACGAGCTCCGCCCGCCGCTCGGGCTCGGCGCTCACCTTGATCACCATCAGCTCGCGCTCGACCGCGTCGCCGGGGACGAGCTCGGTGACACGGAGGACGTTGACCAGCTTGTGGATCTGCTTCTCGATCTGCTCGAGCGTGTGCTGCGCGCAGTCGACCCGCAGCGTGATGCAGGAGACGCCCGGGCGCTCGGTGGGCCCGACCGCGAGCGAGTCGATGTTGAACCCGCGGCGGGCGAACATCGTCGTGATCCGCGTGAGGGCGCCCGGCCGGTCCTCGACGGTCACCGAGATCGTGTGCTTCACGACGCCGCCTCCACGCCCTCGGTCTCCTCCCACTCGATCATGTCCACGGCGGCGGCGCCCGCCGGGATCATCGGGAAGCACTGCTCCGTGGGGTCGACATGGACGTCGACGACCACGGTGCGGCCGAGGCCGAGCGCCTCCTCGAGCGCAGGCTGCAGCTCGTCCTCCTCGCGCACGGTGATCCCGACCGCCCCGTACGCCTCGGCCAGCCGTGCGTAGTCCGGCACCGCGCGGGTGAGGTGGACGTGCGAGCGGCGGCCGCCGAAGAACATGTCCTGCCACTGCGTGACCATCCCCAGGTGCTCGTTGTTGACGAGCACGACCACGATCGGGAGGTCCTCCAACACGGCCGTGGCGAGCTCCTGGCAGGTCATCTGGAAGCAGCCGTCGCCGTCGACGCAGACGACGGTCGCCTCGGGGCGGGCCGCCTTCGCGCCGATCGCGGCGGGAATGCCGTAGCCCATCGTGCCGAGCCCTCCCGAGCTGATGAACGAGCGCGGGCGCTCGGAGAGCAGGTACTGCATCGCCCACATCTGGTGCTGGCCGACACCGGTGGTGACGACCACGTCCTCGCCGGCGGTCAGGGACTGCAGCTGCTCGGTGACGAGCTGGGGCTTGATCACGCCGGGCGTCGAACCGTAGCGCAGTGGGAACTCCTCCCGCCACTCGGCGATCTTCTGCAGCCAGCCCTCCGGGGCGGGGGCCCCCTCCTCGCGCAGGCGGCCGACCTCGCGGGCCAGCTCGCGCAGCGCCTTCTTCAGCGGGCCGACGACGGGCACGTCCGCGCTGCGCAGCTTGGAGATCTCCGCGGCGTCGACGTCGAGGTGGACGACGGTCGCCCCCGGCGCGAACGCAGCGAGCTTGCCGGTGACCCGGTCGTCGAAGCGGGAGCCGACCGCGACCAGCACGTCGCACGAGTTCATCGCCAGGTTCGACCACTTGGGGCCGTGCATCCCGGGCCACCCGAAGTGGAGCCCGTGGGTCTCCGGGAACGCGCCCTTGCCCATCAGCGTGGTGATCACGGGCATCCGGCCGGCCTCCGCCAGCGCGAGCAGCTCGCCGCAGGCGTCCGCGTTGATCGTCCCGCCGCCGACGTAGAGCACGGGCTTCTCGGCGCCCGCCATCACCCGCGCCGCCTCGCGGATCTGGAGCGGGTGCACCTTCGTCGGCGGCTTCCAGCCAGGCAGGTCGACCTGGTCCGGGTAGGCGAACTCGAGCTCCGCCTCCTGCACGTCCCGGGGGACGTCCACGAGCACGGGGCCGCACCGCCCGGAGCGCGCGATGTGGAACGCCGCCTTCATCACCGCCGGGATCTCGCGCGCGTCCTGCACGAGCCACGAGTGCTTGACGATCGGCATCGTGATGCCGGTGATGTCGCACTCCTGGAACGCGTCCGTCCCGATCAGCGTGGAGCGCACCTGGCCGGTGATGCAGACGAGCGGCGTGGAGTCCATCCACGCGTCCGCGATCGGCGTCACCAGGTTCGTCGCACCCGGGCCCGAGGTGGCGATCGCCACCCCGACCTCGCCCGAGGCCCGGGCGTAGCCCTGAGCCATGTGCCCGGCGCCCTGCTCGTGGCGGGCCAGCACGTGCCGCACGGTCGTGCCGTGCGCCATCGCGTCGTAGGTGGGCATGATCGCCCCACCCGGGATGCCGAACATCACCGGCACGCCCTCCGCTTCGAGTGAGCGGAGGATCGCGTCCGCACCTCGTATCCTCGCGGAGCTCATCGCGGCACCCCCAGCGCGAACTCGATGTCGAGGCGGGCGCTCGGCAGCAGCCCGAGCACGGCGTCGACGAACTCGCCCGTGGTGGCGGCGACCCCGGGCCCGGCCATGTCCGCCGTGCGACGCGACGACAGCAGTGTCCCCCGGAGCGACTCCTCGAGCGCCACCGCCGCGCTGCGCCGGCCCAGCCCCTCGTCGAGCAGCAGCGCCGCCGCGACCAGTATCTCGCTCGGGTTCGCCACCCCTTGCCCGGCGATGTCGTGGGCGTGCCCGTGCGTGGGCGCGAACAGCCCCGGCCCGGTGGCGGACAGGTAGCCGGTGGCCGCGAGCTGGCGCCTGCCGCCGGCCAGCGCGGGAGCCCCGGCCACGGCGTCGGCGACGGCCTGCTCGGCGACCACCGGCCCGAGCGAGCCCGGGTCGGCTGCGAGCCGGGCGAGCGACTCGGCCAGCGTGACGTGCGTCACGGTGACGCCGTCGTGGCGGGAGCCGTGCCGCTCGACGCGCTCCCGCCATGCGGTGGAGACACCCACCGAGGCGAGGCGGCCGGTGCTCTCCCTGGCGGCGGCGAAGGCCCGGTCGAGGGTGGCGTCGTCGGCGGCGTCGTGCAGCGGGGAGAACGTGGTCAGTGTGGCGCCGCGGTCCGCGAACGAGCGCGTGACGCGGGTGGAGAGGTCGAGCTCCGCCATCACGCCGGCGAGCGCGGGCGCCGTGGCGCCCGCGACGAGCACGGCGTCGGCGCCGCGGGTCGCGTCGCGGGTCGCGGCGGGAAGCGGGTGGCCGGAGCGGTGCAGCGCCTCGCCGGCGAAGGGCGGGTGCACCTCGTCGATGCGGAAGCCGTGCTGGCGCGAGACCTGGGCGAGGGCGCGGCTCGCAGCGGCGGTCACCTCGGGGCCGATGCCGTGGCCTGCGAGGCAGGCGACGACGTACGTCCGCCGCGCGCTCATCGCGCGCCCGTCCTCGGATCGCCACGGCGCAGGCCGGCGACCGGCGAGGTGCCGCTGGGGGAGCATCTGCTGTGCCTACGTCGTGTCACGGGGCTCTCCTTCGTCGGTCGCCGGAAGGCGTACCGGTGGTGTCGTCTCGGTCGGCGTGTGCGCCTACGGGAGGCGCGTGATCGACATCTCCCCCTAGCGGGGGAGAATGAGGATCAGCTCGATGCCGACGCCGGCGGATACCGCGAGGCGCGGATCGCAATGGGGCGTCGGTACGGCACGGAGCTGCATCGGAGGACGGAGTGTGCCGGACGACGGGGTGCCCTGTCAACGGCCCACTGGGATCGGTCCGGTGAAGGGCCTTGCAGGATCCCGGGTCGGCGTCTACGATCGATTCTCGATCATGCGCACACACGCGAGCACGAACGTACGCCCGGCGATCATTCGCCCGTTCGCGTTTGCCGCGCCGTCCGCGCGCTAGCCGGCGAACCTCTCTCGCCCCGCCGGGCTAGCGAAGGAAGACTCGAGCGAGAGACGCCCTTTCACCGACGACGACCGAGAGGCGGAGCCCCGTCACGTGATCCGCGACCAGCACCTTCTCCACGACACCGCGCACGAGCGCGATGCCTGCGGCATCGGGCTGGTGGCCGACGTGCGCGGGCGGGCGTCGCGGGAGATCCTCGACCGTGCGCTCGCCGGGCTCGCGGCCGTGTCGCACCGTGGTGCCTGGGCCGCGGACGGGGTCACGGGCGACGGTGCCGGAGTCCTGCTGCCGATCGCGCCGGTGCTCACGGGGACGGAGGGTGCGGGGCTCGCGATGTGCTTCCTGCGGGACGCCTGGCTGCGCCACGTCGTCGAGGAGGCGTGCCGGGCCGAGGGCCTGGAGCCCGAGGGGTGGCGTGACGTGCCGCACCAGGTGGCGGCGCTCGGCTCGACCGCGACGGCCAGCATGCCGCGCATCGCTCAGCTCGTGCTCGCGCCCTGCCCACACGACGACGCCGAGCTGCGCGCGCACCGCGCGCGCCGCCGCGCGGAGGCCTTCGAGGGCGTCTACATCGCGTCGCTCTCGTTCCGCACCGTCACCTACAAGGCGCTGTGCGCGGCGACGCAGCTCACCTCCTTCTACCCGGACCTGCGCGAGCCGGGCTACGAGGTCGCGTGGGCGATCTTCCACCAACGCTTCTCCACGAACACCGAGCCGAGCTGGGAGCGGGCGCAGCCGTTCCGGCTGCTGTGCCACAACGGCGAGATCAACACGATCGACGGGAACGTCTCGTGGATGGAAGCGCGAGAGCTGGCGCTCGGCGTCGAGGAGGGAATCGCCCCGGCGCTCGACCGCACCGGCTCCGACTCGGCGCTCCTCGACAATGCGCTCGAGCTGCTCGTGCGGCGCGGGCTCGACGTGCGCGAGGCGGCAGCCATGCTCGTGCCGCCGGCCTGGCAGAACGACGCGCGGCTGCCCGACGACGTGCGTGCGCTGCACCGGTACCACGCGCTCCTCGTCGAGCCGTGGGACGGGCCGGCCGGCCTCGTCTACAGCGACGGGCGGGTCTGCGGGGCGGCGCTCGACCGCAACGGCCTGCGGCCGCTGCGGGTCGCGGTCGCGGGCGACGTCGTCTCGGTGTCGTCCGAGGCCGGGGCGATCCCGCTCCCGGAGGGCGTGCCGGTGCGTCGTGGCCGGCTCGGCCCCGGCCAGCAGCTGTCGGTCGACCCCGAGCGGGGGCTGCTGTTCGACGGCGAGCTCAAGCAGATGCTCAGCGCCCGGAGCCCGTACGGGGAGTGGGTGGCCGCGAGCATCCGTCGCGCGTCAGCGGGCGAGCCGTCCGGGCCGCCCGAGGGGAGCCTCGCCGAGCGGCACGTCCTCTTCGGCTACACGCGCGAGGAGCTGAGCCTGATGCTGCGCCCGATCGCCCAGACGGGGCACGACCCCGTCTACTCGATGGGCGACGACGCCGCGCTCGCGCCGCTCGCCGGGCGAGCCCGGCCCCTCGCCTCGTACTTCCGCCAGCGCTTCGCCCAGGTCACCAACCCGGCAATCGACCACTACCGCGAGCGCTCGGTGATGTCCGTGTCCACGTTCCTCGGCCCCCGGGCTGCGGTCGACGCCAGCGGGCCGGTGCCGGAGCTCGTCGTGCTCCCGTCGTTCCTGCTCACCCCGCACGGGCTCCGGGAGCTGGCACCGGCCGGCGTCGATGCGACGTTCACCGCGTCCGAGTTCCTCGCCGACGCGGTCGAGCGCGTCGCCGACGAGTGCGTGTCGCTGGTCGAGCAGGGCGCCACGGTGCTCTGCGTGCGCGACACCGCGGCCGGGGGCGGCCGGGCGCCGATCCCGTCGCTGCTCGCCGTCGCGGCGGCGCACAACCGCCTCTTCGAGCGCGGCCTGCGGATGCGGTGCGCGGTGGTCGTGGAGACGGACGAGGCGCGCGACACGCACATGGTGGCGGCGCTGCTCGGCTTCGGCGCCGATGCGATCTGCCCGCGGCTGGCGCTCGAGTCCGTGGCCCAGCTGGCCGCGAACGACAAGGTCGGCGGCGACCGTCCCTCACCCGTGGAGGCGCAGCGTCGGCTGCTCGCGGCGCTCGAGGACGGGGTGCTCAAGGTGATGGCGAAGATGGGCATCTCCGACGTGGCCAGCTACCGGGGGGCGCGACTGTTCGAGGCGGTGGGGCTCGACCGCCGCCTGTGCCGGCGGTTCTTCGGCGGCGTGCCCTCGGCGGTCGGCGGCATCGGCCTCGACCGGCTGGAGCGCGAGGCGCTCGACCGCCTCGCCGCCTCGCAGCTCGAGCGTGTCGAGCTCGAGAACCCCGGCTTCTACAAGTACCGCAAGGGCGGCGAGCCGCACGCCACGACGCCGGAGGTCGTCTCCGCCCTGCAGGAGGGCGTCACCGCCGCGCACGCGCTACGTCAGGCGGTGAAGGGCGAGCGGTCGGAGCTGTACGAGCGGTTCGCGACGCTCGTCAACGAGCGCGAGCCGATCGAGCTGCGCGACCTGCTCGACCTCGTGCCGGCCGGCCCCGCGATCCCCGTCGACGAAGTGGAGCCCGTGGAGTCGATCGTGCGTCGCTTCTCGGGTGGAGCGATGTCGCACGGCGCGCTCTCGGCCGAGGCCCACGAGACGATCGCGATCGCGCTCAACCGGCTCGGAGGCCGCTCCAACTGCGGCGAGGGCGGCGAGGACCCGGCCCGCTACCGGACACACCGCAACTCGGCGATCAAGCAGGTCGCGTCGGGCCGGTTCGGCGTCACTGCAGAGTACGCGGCGTTCGCCGACGAGCTGCAGATCAAGGTCGCCCAGGGCTCGAAGCCCGGCGAGGGGGGGCAGATCCCCGCCCACAAGGTGACCGAGGAGATCGCCCGGCTGCGCGGCACCCAACCCGGCGTCTCGCTGATCTCGCCGCCGCCGCACCACGACATCTACTCGATCGAGGACCTCGCCCAGCTCATCTTCGACCTGCGCGAGGTGAACCCGGCGGCGGACGTCTCCGTCAAGCTCGTGGCAGAAGCCGGCGTGGGTGTGATCGCCGCCGGTGTCGCGAAGGCGCATGCGAACGTGGTGCACATCGCCGGCGCCGACGGCGGCACCGGCGCCAGCCCGCTTCCGTCGATCAAGCACGCGGGCGCACCGTGGGAGCTCGGCCTCGCGGAGACGCAACAGGCTCTCGTCGCCAACGGGCTGCGCGGGCGCGTCCGCGTCCGCGTCGACGGCGGCTTCAAGACGGGACGCGACGTCGTGGTGGCGGCGCTGCTCGGCGCGGACGAGTTCTCCTTCGGCACCGCGCTGCTTCTGGCCGAGGGCTGCCTGATGGTGCGCTCGTGCCACCTCGACACGTGCCCGGTGGGCATCGCCAGCCAGCGCCCGGAGCTGCGGGCCAAGTACGCCGGCACGCCGGAGATGGTGGAGGCCTATCTCCGCTTCGTGGCCCAGGAGGCGCGCGCCATCCTGGCCGGCCTCGGCCTGCGCTCGGTGGACGCGGCGGTGGGGCGTGTCGACCTCCTGCGGCAGCGGCGCACGGGCAACCCCTCGGCGGACGGCCTCGACCTGCAGCCGCTGCTGGCGCGCGCCGGCGACGGCCACGCCCGCTATGTCCGCCAACCGGTGCCGCACACCGGGGACGCGCTCGGCGGCCTTCTCCACGCGACGGGCCGGGAGGCGATCGACGAGCCGCGGCTGGTCGAGCCGACGTACACGATCTCGAACAGCGACCGGGCGGTCGGGGCCCGGCTGTCGGGGGAGATCGCCAAGGCGGTCGGCGGCGAGGCGCCGGCCGGCCGGGTGCGCGCTCGCTTCGAGGGCTCGGCCGGGCAGAGCTTCGGCGCCTTCCTGGTGGCCGGGGTGGAGCTCCACCTCCACGGTGAGGCGAACGACTACGTGGGCAAGTCGATGAGCGGCGGGAGGATCGTGATCGCCCCTCCCCCGGACGACGCGGGCGACCCGTGCCTCGTCGGCAACACCGCCCTCTACGGCGCCACGGGCGGTGCGCTGTACTGCGCCGGCTCAGCAGGCGAGCGCTTCGCCGTGCGCAACTCCGGCGCCGTCGCCGTGATCGAGGGCGTGGGGGATCACGCGTGCGAGTACATGACCCGCGGCACGGTGGTCGTGCTCGGCCGCCACGGACGCAATCTCGGCGCCGGGATGACCGGCGGCGAGGCCTTCCTGCTCGATCCCGAGCCCGAGCTCGTGAACCACGAGCTCGTCGACCTCGTCGAGCTCGCGGCCGACGACGAGGAGCGGCTGCTGCGCCTGCTGGAGCGGCACGTCGATCGCACCGGCTCCGAGCGCGCGCGTCAGCTGCTCGCGGACCCGGCGGCGATCACGGAGCGGTTCCGCCGCCTGGTGCCGCGCACCGCCGTCGTGGCGCCGGTCGTCGAGCTCGAGGACCGCCGCACTGCCTAGCGCATATAGCGCGCAGTATATGCATACTATGCGAGAGATGGCCTACGTCACGATCGTCGGCGCCTCCGGCTACACGGGGCAGGAGACGCTCGACCGGGTGCTCGCGCACCCGTCGCTGGAGCTGTATGCGATCGGCTCGGACTCGCTCGCCGGCCGGGACGCCGCCGCGCTCGACCCGCGGCTGAACCGCAACGGCGGGCGGCGCGTGCCGCGCTTCATCACCAACGAGGCGGCGCTCGCCTGCGACGCGGCCGTGACCTTCGTCTGCCTCCCGCACGAGCGGGCGGCCGCGCTGGAGCCGCGCCGGGCAGGCGTCGTGGTCGACCTCTCGGGCGCCCACCGCCTTCGCGACGCCTCGCTCTACGATGCCTGGTACGGGTTCGCCCATCCGCGTCCCGACGAGCTCGACGGCTGGGTCTACGGCCTTCCCGAGCTCGTCGAGGTGCGGGGCCGGCTCGTGGCCAACCCGGGCTGCTACGCGACTGCCGCCCTGCTCGCCCTGGGGCCGATCCGAGACCATGTCGACCCGGCGGACGTCGTCGTCGACGCCAAGTCGGGGATGACCGGCGCAGGGCGGGCGCTGAAGGAGGCGAGCCATGCGGGCTTCGTGCTCGAGAACCTGTCGCCGTACCGCGTCGGCTCCCACCAGCACGTCCCCGAGATCGCCCAGGTGCTCGGCTTTCCCGTCTCCTTCACGCCCCACCTGCTTCCGGTCAGGCGCGGCCTGCTCGCGACCTGCTACGTGCGCTCGACGGGCGCCGACCTCCGCGCGGTGCTCACGGAGCACTACGCCGACAGCCACGTTGTCTCGGTGCTGCCCGAAGGGGTCGTCCCCGAGCTCGGCCGGGTGCAGGGGACGGACGCAGCCGAGATCGGCGTCTTCGAGGACCGCTTCACGGAGCGGGTGATCGTGATCTGCGCGATCGACAACCTCGGCAAGGGCGCCGCCGGGCAGGCCGTGCAGAACGTCAACCGGCTGTTCGGCTTCTCCGACACCGCGGGGCTACGGCTGCCCGGCGTGCTCGTCTGACCGGGCGGCGATGTCCGTCACCGCCCCCCAGGGATTCCGCGCCGCCGGCGTCGCTGCGGGGATCAGGCCGTCGGGCAGCCCGGACGTGGCGCTCGTCCGCTCCCTCCCTGCCGCGGTCGGTGCCGCGCTGTGGACGGCCAACCGCGTGCAGGCGGCGCCGGTCGTCGTCTCGCGTCGCCACCTCGCAGTCGCCGAGCCGCAGGCGGTCGTGATCAACGCCGGGACGGCGAACGCCGCGACGGGGGCCGCCGGGGAGGCCGACGCGGTGGCGACGGCCGAGGCGGTCGCCGCCGAGCTCGACCTCGTGCCCGAGCAGGTGCTGGTGCTCTCGACGGGCGTGATCGGCGTGCCGCTGCCGATGGAGCGGATGCTCGCGGTCGTCCACGCGGCGTC
>JAOUEK010000274.1 GCA_029858755.1 Thermoleophilia bacterium | reverse complement strand
CACGCGCCGGCTGGGTCGGCCTCCACGCGCCCGACCTCGCTGCTCGGGCCGCCGCAGCCTTGTGACTGATCGTCACGTGGCAGTCGCGCGGCCGCATCGCGGAGGCGGGACTGGAGCGTGGCCAGGACGGCGTGGTCGCAGGCCAGGCCCGTCAGGCCCCACTCCCGCTCCAGCGCCTGCCGCACCCGCGTGAGGTCGCTCGCGGGCGAGGAGAGGTCGGGCTGCTCGACGTCGACGAGGTACAGGCGGACGACGGGGTCGACCTCGATCGGGTGCGCGTCGGCGTCCTTGCGGACGACCTGGCGGTAGACCTGGCTCTCCGGCGGCACGTCGACGACGACGTCGCCGGCGACCTGGGCCGTGCAGCCGAGCCTGCGCCCGGGCGTCAGCCCACGGTCGGCCGCGTAGGCCTGCTCGACCGGCCCGACGGGGGAGAGGTGGGCTGCCGCCGACGTGATCCCGTGCTTGGCGTGCTCGCCCTCGGCCACCTCGACCTGGCAGCGGCCGCAGATGCCGCGCCCCCCACACACCGAGTCGAGGTCGACGCCGAGCCGCCGCGCGGCGTCGAGCACGGTCGTCCCGGGAGCCACGCGGGCACGCCGGCCCGACGGCATGAAGACGACGAGGTGGTCCTCGCTCACGATCCCGCCGAGGCCCTGCGCCTGCCCTCGCGGCCGCCGCGCCGGCCGGCCGGCGCCGTGCCCCCGGCCTCGCCGTGACGCGCGATCCACGCTGCGCAATGAGGGTCGTTGCCCATCATCACGTCGGCGGCCCAGACCGCCTTGCGCATCTCCTCGTGCAGCGGGCTGGTGATCGCGGACGTGAGCCCCGAGGCGATGGCCATGGGCAGGAAGGCTGCGTTCAGGCCCGGGCGATTGGGCAGCCCGAAGCTGACGTTCGACGCCCCGCACGTCGTGTTCACGCCGAGCTCCTCGCGCAGCCGGCGGACGAGCCGGAAGACCTGCCTGCCCGCCGTGCCCATGGCCCCGATCGGCATCACGAGCGGGTCGACGACGACGTCCTCTCTGGGGATGCCGTGGTCGGCGGCACGCGCGACGATCTTCCTCGCCACCTCGAAGCGGACGTCCGGGTCCTCCGAGATGCCCGTCTCGTCGTTCGAGATCGCGACCACGGCGGCACCGTGCCGGGCGACCAGCGGCAGCACACGCTCCATCTGCTCGTCCTCGCCGGTGACGGAGTTGACGAGCGCCTTGCCCTGGTACACGGAGAGACCGGCCTCGAGCGCCTCGACGATCGACGAGTCGATGCAGAGCGGCACGTCGGTGATCGACTGCACGAGCTCGACCGTCTGCGCGAGGATGGCGGGCTCGTCGGCGAGGGGGATGCCCGCGTTGACGTCGAGCATGTGCGCGCCCGCCTCGACCTGTGCGATCGCGTCGGCGACGACGGTCTCGAAGTTCCCTGCCGCCATCTCCTCCGCCAGCTTCCTGCGGCCCGTGGGGTTGATCCGCTCGCCGATGATCACGAACGGCCGGTCGAAGCCGATCACGACCTCGCGGCTGGCGGAGGACAGCACGGTCTCGCTCATGCGCCGTCTTCCTCGTCGCTCGACGGCACCGGCCGCGAAGCGCCCGCCTCGGGGATCGTCGTGGGGCCGAATCCGCGCGAGCCGGCTCCGCCGCCTAAGCCGGGCACCGGGCGGCCGAGGCCGATCACGATCTCGCGCGCCTCCGACCCGAGCGCGGCCTCGCTCACCCGTCCTCCCTCCCACCGGCACGGGCGAGGCGCTCCAGCACCTCATCGGGGTAGGCGGCGTCGAGCCGCGCTGCCTCTGCGGCGACCTCGGCCTCGAGGTCGCCGCCGCACTGGCGCGTCTCCCGGCTCCACTCGGACAGGTACTCGTCGGTGCCGAAGAGGCCGGCGCGCATCGCGGCTGCGTCGATCGCCTCCTGGAAGCGCTCCGCGAGCTGCGCTCGCGCTGCGCCGCGGCCGGTGCCCGCGGTCACCTGCGCGGGGATGTCCCGCCAGCGGATCACGGTGAGCTCAGGCATGCGTGGGGGATTGTCCGCGCAGGGGACTGTCCCCTCCTTCCCCGTGCCCCACGAAGCGCTGGAGTGCCGGGATGAGCTCGCCGTAGCCGGTGCGCCGGTGCTCGAAGGCGAGCCCCAGGCGCTGGGCCGCGTCCTGCGCCCGCGCGAGGAGGCCCTGGTCGTCGGTCTGGGCGAGGTAGACCAGCCGCCGGTAGTTCCCGAACAGGTCGGGGAGCAGCTCCGGATGGCGGTCGAGGCCGAGTCCGCGCCAGACGAGCGCCTCGAAGTGGCGCGCGAGGAAGTCGGTGAGGTAGAAGGTCGCGGGGTCCTGCTCCTGGATCGCCTCCCAGGCGTCGTTCCCCGCCAGGAAGCCGTAGCAGTGCGCCCCCGGCAGGCGCTCCACACCGTGCCGCTCGAGCACCGGCTCGAGCGCGCCCGCGGTGCCGCAGTCGGCGTACGCGACGAAGGTGCGCTCGTAGCGGCCTGCGAGCTCGGTCAGCTTGTGGTCGACGGCGGCAGGGATCTTCCGCGGCGTCGTGTGCAGCTTGGCGGGCAGGCAGCGAACGGTGACGTGCTCCCAGCCGTTCATGGCGATCACGGCCAGTACCTCGCGGGCGATCGCGCCGCACGCGAGCACCAGCACCTCCGGCCGCTCGGCCTCGAAGACGGGCTCGGCGTCAGGATGCAGAAGCTGCTGCACGGCGTGCCAGGACGAGAGCCTGGGCGGTCTCGGCGGCGACGGCCGCGTCGCGGCAGTACGCGTCCGCACCGACTGCCTTGCCGAACTCCTCGTTCAGCGGCGCGCCGCCGACGAGCACGATGTAGTCGTCGCGGATGCCCTGCTCGACCATCGTGTCGATCACGACCTTCATGTACGGCATCGTCGTCGTGAGCAGCGCCGACATGCCGAGGATGTCGGGTGAGTGCTCCTCCAGCGCCGCGAGGTAGCTCTCCACCGGGTTGTTGATCCCGAGGTCGATCACCTCGAAGCCGGCCCCCTCGAGCATCATCGCCACGAGGTTCTTGCCGATGTCGTGGATGTCCCCCTTCACCGTCCCGATCACGACCGTCCCCACCCGCTCGGCGCCGGTCTCGGCCAGCAGCGGCCGCAGCACCGCCATGCCGCCCTTCATGGCGTTGGCGGCGAGCAGCACCTCGGGGACGAAGAGGATGCCGTCGCGGAAGTCGATACCGACGATGCGCATCCCCTCCACGAGCGCGTCGGAGAGGACCTTCTCGGCGGGCCAGCCGCGCTCGAGCAGGATGTTCGTTCCCTCGACGATCTCCTCGGCGAGCCCGTCGTAGAGGTCGTCGTGCATCTGCGAGACGAGCTCGTCGTCGGTGAGGTCGTTGAGGTCGAGGTCGTCGTCGCTCATCGCCTGCATCGGTTGTGCCACATCGTGGAACTGTCCTGTAACATGGAACATTGTAGGCAGCTGCCCGGCAATGGTGCAATCGGTCGACAGAGCGTTCGCGATCCTCGAGGCGGTGTCGGTGCGTCCGGCGGGAGTGACGGCGATCGCCGACCGCGTGCGCCTGCCGAAGAGCACCGTGTCCCGCCTGCTGCGGACGCTGGAGCAGCTGGGGGCGGTGGAGCGCGTCGAGGGCCCGCGCTGGCGCGTGGGTGTCGGCATCGAGGCGCTCGCCGGGGCCGCCTCCCCCGAGCGCAGCCTCGTGACGCTCGCGCGCCCCCACCTCGCGCGGCTCGTCGAGGAGCTCGGCGAGGACTCCGGCCTCGCGCTTCCGGACGGCTACGACGTGCACTACGTCGAGCACGTGGAGTCGGACAACCCGGTGCAGGTGCGGGACTGGACGGGCACCCGGGCACCGCTCCACGCCGTGCCCTCGGGGGTCGTCCTGCTAGCCGAATGGCCCGACGACGCGCTCGAGGCCTACGTCGCGCGCGGCCTCGCCGCGTTGACCCCGCACACCCTCACCGAGCCGCAGGCGCTGCGACGACGGCTCGAGAGGGCTCGCGCGGAGGGGGTC
>JAOUEK010000273.1 GCA_029858755.1 Thermoleophilia bacterium | reverse complement strand
CAACGATGACCGTTTCCACGGACACCGTTCGACCTACAAGGAGAGGTCCCTTCAGCGAACTAACAAAGTCCTACTAGAGGCTTGATGCGAAATGGGCGCTCCGTGGGGCCGTCTCAGGCCGAGCCAGGGTGACTCCGCGTCCGCAGCGCAGGCCGGACGCCTGAGCAAGAGCGCGGAGACGGCCTGGCGCCGTGCCTGAGGCGGCAGCCACGACCGCGCACGAATTTCGCATCAAGCCTCTAGCCGGCCCGCGCGAGCAGGCGGGCCTCGGAGCGGCTCCGGGGGTCGAGCCGGAGTCCCAGCTCGTCGGCGAGCTCGAGCGCTGCGTCCATCTCCTCGCGGACCACGCGGCGGTCGATCTCCGGGAACTCCCCGGCGCGACCGACCCGGCCCGACGGGTGGTACTGCGCCATCAGGTTCACGTAGCAGCCCGTGCCGAGCTCGTCGGCGACGAAGCGGAGGATCGCCGCCGTCTCGTCCTGCAGCCCGGGCATCACGAGGTGGCGGAGCAGAAGCCCGCGCCGGGCGAGCCCCGCCTCGTCGAGGACGAGGTCGCCGACCTGCCGGTGCATCTCGCGAATCGACTCCCGGGCGACGTCCGGGTAGTCCGCGCGCCGTAGGTAGCGGCGGGCCGCCCCCCGCGTCCAGAGCTTGAAGTCCGGCATGTAGACGTCCACGACACCGTCCAGCAAGAGCAGGCTGTCGAGGCTGTCGTACGCCGACGTGTTGTAGACGAGTGGAAGCCGGAGCCCGCGCTCGACCGCGACGGGCATGGCCTCGAGGACCTGGGGGACGACGTGCTCGGGCGTGACGAGGTTGACGTTGTGGCACCCGGCGTCCTGGAGCTCGAGCATCACGGCCGCGAGCGCATCCGGGCTGAGGACGACCCTCCGCGCGCGACCCCACGAGATGTCCCAGTTCTGGCAGAAGACGCAGCGGAGGTTGCAGCCGGCGAAGAAGATCGTCCCCGAGCCGTGCCGCCCGCGCAGGCAGTCCTCCTCGCCGGAGTGCGGGAACGCCGACGCGACCGCCGCGTGCCGACCGACGGCACAAAGGCCCGGGACGTCCGCGCGCCGGTCGACCCTGCACAGGCGCGGGCAGACGAGGCAGGTGGGCCCGAGCAGCTCCAGCGCGGCGCCGGCCCTTCGCTCGAGCTCCTCGACGCCGAGGTCGAGGTATGCGGGTCTCACGACTCCAGCGTACGACGGCGGGGTCGCGACGTGAAGTGCGGCGCGGCTCGGACTGCCGGGACTGCGTCGGCGCGCAGGGCTCCGACCGTACGATGCACGGGTGCTCGACCCGAGGGTGTTCAAGGCGTACGACGTCCGCGGCCTGCACGGGACGGAGATCGACGAGGAGGGCGCCTACGCCGTGGGGCGCGCCTACGTCGAGCACTTCGAGCCCCGGGTGATCGCCGTCGGCCGCGACATGCGGATCTCCGCCCCGTCGATGACGGCGGCGGTGATCGAGGGAGCCGCGGACGGCGGCGCCGACGTGCTCGACCTGGGGATGGTCGGCACGGAGATGATCTACTACGCCGTCGGCGAGCTCGGCCTCGACGGCGGAGTGTGCGTGACCGCCTCGCACAACCCGAAGGAGTACACCGGCATGAAGATCGTCCGCCGGGGGGCGCTTCCCGTCGGCGGCGACTCCGGACTCGACGACGTCCGCCGTCGCGCCGAGGCGGGGTTCGCTCCGGTGACCCGACGAGGCGACGTGCGCAGCGAGGACGTGTGGGCCGGCTACGTCGACGCTGTGCTGTCCTTCGTCGACATCGACGCCGTCGGCCCCTTGAAGGTGGTCGTGGACGCGGCGAACGGGATGGCGGGGATGATGCTCCCTCCGGTGCTCGAGCGCCTGCCCCGCGTCGAGGTCGTCGCGTGCAACTTCGAGCCGGACGGCTCGTTCCCGAACCACGAGCCGAACCCGCTGCTGCCCGAGAACCGAGAGTTCGTGGTCGCCCGAACGCGTGCGGAGGGGGCCGACCTCGGCGTCGCCTACGACGGCGACGCAGATCGCTGCTTCTTCGTCGACGACACCGGGGAGTTCGTGCCCGGCGACTTCGTCACCGCCCTGCTCGCCGAGTCGATCCTCGCACGCGAGCCGGGTGGCAAGGTGATCTACGACGTGCGAGCCAGCTGGGCGGTGCCCAGGACGATCGAGGCGGCCGGCGGCGTGCCGCTCGTCAACCGGGTGGGCCACGCGTTCATCAAGCACCGCATGCGCAAGGAGGGCGCGGTGTTCGCGGGCGAGGTGTCGGCCCACTACTACTTCCGGGACTTCTCACAGGCGGACACGGGGGTCGTCCCCTTCCTGCTCGTCCTCCAGCTGCTCTCCCGCGACGGGCGCAAGCTCTCCGAGATCCTCGACCCGTACCGCAGCCGCTACTTCCTCACCGGCGAGATCAACACACCCGTGGCCGACGTCGCGCTCAAGCTCCAGGAGCTCAAGGAGCGCTACGCGGCGGACGGGGGCGTCGTCACCCACCTCGACGGGATCTCGGTGGACTTCGACGACTGGCACTTCAACGTCCGCCCGTCGAACACCGAGCCGCTGCTGCGGCTCAACCTCGAGGCGCTCGACGAGGCGACGATGATCGCCCGGCGCGACGAGGTGCTCGACCTGATCCGGTCGTAGGCCGCGAGCCTAGACGCCGCGGGGCGCCGCGTCGTCGAGCGCGACCCGCACGAGGTCGCGGATCGAGAGAATGCCGACGATCTCGGCGTCGTCGACGATCGGCAGGTGGCGGAAGCCGCCGTGGATCATCAGCATCGCCGCGTGCTCCGTCGTGTCGTCCGACTCCGCCGTCTCCGGGTTGTGCGTCATCCGCCCCGACACCGGCTGGTTCTCGTCCCAACCGGCGGCGACTGCGCGCAGCACGTCGCGCTCCGTCAGGATCCCGACCAGGCGCCCCTCGTCGACGACGAGCACCGTCCCCACGTTTCGGGCTGCCATCTCGCGGGCGGCCGCGCCGATCGTCGACCCCGGCTCGACGATCAGCAGGTCGCGGGACATGTGGTCGGCGACGGCCGGCATGACGTGACTGTAACCGGTCGCGGGCCCGGATAGGATCTCGCGGTGTCCGATCCGCTCGAGCTCGGCCGCGTCACCGGCGAGCGGCCGCCGTTCAAGTACTCGGCGCTGACGCGCGTCTGGTTCTCGGACACCGACGCGCAGGGGGTCGTCTACTACGGGCGCTACCTCCCCTACTTCGACCATGCCCGCACCGAGTACCACCGGCACCTCGGCGCCGCCGTGCACGCGGAGGGGGCCGAGTTCGTGATGCGTGCCTCGTCCGTCGAGTACCACGCCCCCGCCCGGTTCGACGACCTGATCGAGGCGTTCGTCCGCATCGCACGCATCGGGCGCACGAGTGTCACCTACGAGTGCGCGGCCCACCGGCTGCCGGACGGCGAGCGGATGACGACCGCCGCCCAGACCCTGGTTCTGGTCGACCTCGTGACGCGTCGACCGGTCCCGATCCCGGAAGGTCTCCGAGTGCCGGTACGCGCCTTCGAGGGTGAGGACCTGGCCGAGTGAGCGAGGGCGTGCTGGAGGTGCTCGACCGCGCAGTCGAGGCCGCGGAGGACGCGGACGACGTGCTGCGCGAGACCGTGCGGATCCTCGCCGCCGAGCCGGGAGTCGCGTGGGTGGGGATCGCGCTCCTCGACGAGGGCGCCCTCGTGCCCGGTCCCGCCGCGGGAGAGCCCGACGAGGCACGCCGCGTGAGGACACCCATCGTCTGGCAGGGCGCGGCGGTCGGAGAGCTGCAGGTCGACGGTGACGTCGAGCGACAGCTGCTCGAGGCGGTCGCCGCCATGATCGCCACCCACGTGCTGATCGGCTGGGACACGGGCGGGGAGGCCTGGGAGCCCTGAGCCTCGCCCGCCTGCTCAGCATCCAACCGACGGCACGAGAGGATCGCCAGCGAGCCGCTCGAGCACGAAGAGCTCGTGACCGTCGTGCCGGAGTGCGGCGAGCGAGACGCCGTC
>JAOUEK010000272.1 GCA_029858755.1 Thermoleophilia bacterium | reverse complement strand
CGGCGAGCTCGTCGGCGTCGACGATCGTGCGCGGCGTGAAGGCCTGCAGCCGGCCGCGTGGGAGGGGTACCTCGCCGAATGCGAGCAGCACCTTGCCTGCGGAGGAGGCGTGGCCGACGCTCGGGCGGCCGAGCCGCGTCACACCCTGCACGTAGCGGTCGGTGGGCACGAAGTCGACGGTGATCGCGTCCCGTTCGCCGGGGATCGAGAGCGTCGCCGTCTCGCCCACCTCGGCGACGAGCTCCTCGAGCAGCGGCCGTGCCAGGTCGCGGAGGTCGAGGCGCCCGAGCACGGCGTTGGCGAGCGCGAGCACCCGCACACCCAACCGGTAGCGGCCGGTCGCCTGCAGGTGCTCCACGAGCCCGGACCTGGTCAACGTCCCCAGCTGACGCGATACGGTGCTCGCGCTGATGCCCGTGCGCCGCGCCAGGTCGACCGTCCCCAGCTCGCCGCCGTCTGCGAGCGCGTCGAGGATCGAGACCGCGCGAACGGTGGCCTCGACGTCGCGCGTGGATGGTTGACCGGTGCGGGGCATCACGCTAGGGTATCGCCATTAGTAGCATTCAATTGCGCAGATAGCAATACATGTCGCTGCTCGTCACCTGCCCGACCTGCGGTCCCCGTGAGGTCGCAGAGCTCCGCTGCGCGGGCGAGGTGACGCGACGGCCGAAGGCGTCGCCGTCGGTGCGCGAGCTCAACGAGTACATCTACTTCCGCGAGAACCGGGCCGGCGTCCATCGCGAGTGGTGGTTCTGCCGCGCCTGCGAGGACTGGTTCCTGGCCGAGCGCGACACGGTGACGAACGAGGTCCACCGCACGTGGCACCCGGAGCCGCCGACCCGGGAGCCGGCGGCGTGAGAGGGACGGTGTCGAGGCGTCCTGCGTCTCCGGTCGGCACCGGCCGCGCCAGCGGCCGCTTCGGGGATTGTCACGATCTGCGGGGAACCAGGGATTGTCGCGAGCACGGAGCTGCTTCTGAAGGTGCGTGCTCTGCAAGGGGCCCCGGCACCGGCCGCGCCAGCGGCCGCTTCAGGGATTGTCGCGATCGAGAATCCGCTCGGCGGGTTCTCGATCTGCGGAGAGACGGGGACGTCGCGTGACTCGCCTCTCGCCGCAGCCGCACGAGCGGATCGACCGCTCCCGCCTCGTCCCCTTCACCTTCCGCGGTCGGCGTCTCGAGGGCTACGCCGGCGACACGATCGGCTCGGCCCTCTACGCGAACGGGCAGCGCGTGTTCTCGCGCAGCTTCAAGTACCACCGGCGCCGTGGCCTGCAGTGCTGCTCCGGGCACTGCGCGAACTGCCAGATGACGGTCGACGGGATCCCCAACGTCCGGGTCTGCGTGACCCCGCTGGCCGAGGGGGTCGCCGTCGACCAGCAGAACGTGATGGGCTCGCTCGAGCGCGACCTGATGTCGGTCACGGACAAGCTCGGCGGCCCGTTCACGCCGCCCGGCTTCTACTACAAGACCTTCATCCGCCCGCGGAGCATGTGGCCCGTCTACGAGAAGGTGCTGCGACGTGCCGGCGGGCTCGGGAAGCTCGACCCGAAGGGCGAGCGGCGGGAGCGCGTGGACAGCGAGCACCGCCACGTCGAGGTCTGCGTGATCGGCGGCGGCCGTGCGGGGCTGGAGGCGGCGATCGACGCCGCCTCGCAGGGCAAGAGCGTGATCGTCGTCGACGAAGGCCCCGAGGCGGGCGGCGGCCTGCTCGCCGAGCGCGACGGGCTCCCCGTCGCCCGCGAGCTCTCCGAGCGCGCCCGTGCGGCGGGGGTCGAGATCCTCGCCCCGGCGATCGCGATCGGCGTCTTCGAGCACGGCTTCGTGCCGGTCGCGCAGGGCAACCTCCTGCTGAAGATCCGCGCCCACGACGTCGTCGTCGCCAGCGGCATCAGTGAGCAGCCGCTCGTCTTCCCCGGCAACGACCTGATCGGCGTGTTCCTCCCCGACGGGGTCCGCCGGCTGGTCAACGGCTTCTCGATCCGGCCCGGCGAGCGCGCAGTCGTGCTGGCCGTCGACGAGCGTGGCGTCCAGGCGGCCGAGGACCTGCGCGCCGCCGGCGTCGACGTCGCCGAGCTCGTCGACTTCCGGCAGCGCGCGCCACGCGAGGTCGAGGCGATCGGCTCGAAGGGGCGAGTGCGGCAGCTCGCAGTCGACCGCAAGCGCATCGACTGCGACCTCGTCGTGATGGGCGGTAGCCCGCAGCCGAACTACAAGCTGCTCGCCCAGGCCGGCGCCCGCGTCGAGTACGACGGTGGCCGCGGCGTCTTCGTGCCCACCGACCTCCCGCCGCACGTGCATGCGGTGGGCGCGGTCGCAGGCGAGATCGGGGAGCCGGCGGTGCCGCCGCCCGCGCTCGGCGACCGCCACGACAAGTGCTTCGTCTGCTTCTGCGAGGACCAGACCACGAAGGACCTCAAGTACGCGATCCGTGAGGGCTTCGACTCGATCGAGCTCTCCAAGCGCTACACGACGGTGACGATGGGCCCGTGCCAGGGGCGTCTCTGCCACCTCAACTCGATCCGCGTCTACGCGAAGGCGCGTGGCCTGGACGAGGACTCGATCGGCACCACCACTGCGCGGCCACCGTCGACACCCGTCTCGCTCGGGCTGATCGCGGGGCGCCCGCACGAGCCGGCGAAGCGGACGCCGCTGCACCACCGGCACGAGGACTTCGGCGCCCGGATCATGTGGACGGGCGCCTGGAAGCGACCGCACTCCTACGGAGACGACGTCGACGCCGAGGCGCAGAACGTGCACCGAGGCGTCGGCCTGATCGACGTCTCCACGCTCGGCAAGCTGCTCGTCTCGGGCCCCGAGGCGGGCGCCTTCCTCGACCGCGTCTACCCGAACCGGTTCAGCGACCTCAAGGTCGGGCGCATCCGCTACGGCGTGCTCACCTCCGACGCGGGTCGGATCATGGACGATGGCACCGCCGCCCGGCTCGACGACGCCACCTTCTACGTGACGACGACCTCGACCGGGGCGGACGCCGTCTACCAGTGGTTCACGTGGTGGAACGCCGTCTGGCACATGGACGTCTCCTTCCGGAACGTCACCGGAGCCGTCGCTGCCGTCAACGTGGCCGGCCCGAAGTCCCGCGAGCTGATGCAGCGCGTGTCGGCCGACGACTTCTCGAACGAGGGCTTCGCCTATCTCGACGCGCGGCACGTGACCGTTGCCGGCGTGCCCACGCTCGGCCTGCGGATCGGCTTCGTGGGTGAGCTCGGCTACGAGCTGCACCTGCCGAGCTCGCACGCCGAGCACGTGTGGGACGCGCTCCTCGAGCAGGGGGCCGACCTTGGTGTGGCGCCCTTCGGGCTGGAGCCGCAGCGCATCCTGCGCCTGGAGAAGGGGCACGTGATCGTGAGCCAGGACACCGACTCCGAGTCGAACGTGCTCGAAGCGGCAATGCCTTGGATCTTCAAGGGCGACAAGCCCGACTTCGTCGGCAAGTGGGCGACCGAGCAGGTTGCGGAGCGCGGGTTGCGCTGGATGCTCGTGGGCTTCGAGAGCCCGCGCAGGGCGATGCCGCTCGAGGGCGGGCAGATCGTGGCCAACGGCCGCTCGGTCGGGCGGGTGACGAGCGTCCGCTACTCCAAGGAGCTGGACAAGGTGATCGGCCTCGCGATCGTCCGCCACGAGCATGCCGTCGACGGCAGTCGTATCGACGTCGTGATCGACGGGAAGCTCGAGCCGATGACGGTGCACCTGGGGCCGTTCTTCGACCCGTCCGGGGAGCGGCTGAAGGCATGAGTGGGCGCGGTCGTGGAACGGCCGGGGTGAGGCTGAAGCCTCACCCCGCGGTGCGGCGCCCGGGGCCCTGTCGGGGGGGCAGGCTTCGGTCTGGCGACGCGGTGCGCGGCTCGAGGCTCCACCACGGGGTCACGCTTCAGCCTGACCCCGGTTTCCTCGCTCCCGACCCCGCCTTGCTCGCCGGACGGCGCCCATGAGCATGCTCGACTTCCTGTCGCCGTCGGCCGCCGCCCCGGCCGGTGCCTTCCG
>JAOUEK010000271.1 GCA_029858755.1 Thermoleophilia bacterium | reverse complement strand
ACGCTCGACCTGGCGATCAAGCACATCACGGATCAGACGGTGCGCTCGCACCACCAGACGTTCGAGGTGCGGATCCCCGACGCGCCGCGCGCCGACGAGATCGTGATCTGGGTCGTGCTCGCGGCGAGCGGCCGCCCGCACGCGCGGCTCGGCGCGTTCGGCAGCGAGCTGGCCGCGCCCTAGCCCGCCGATGGCGCGGATCGCGTTCGTCGGCCTGGGCACGATGGGCGCCCCCATCGCGCGACACCTCGTCGCTGCCGGTCACGACCTCGTCGGGTACGACGTCGACCCGGCGCGCACGCCGGCGGCAGGTCTCGACCCGGCCGGCTCGCCCGCGGCGGCGGTGGCGGAGGCCGAGCTCGCCCTCACGTCGCTCCCGGATCCCGAGGCCGTGCGGGAGGTGTGGCTCGGCGCCGACGGCCTGGCGACGGGCGCGCGCCCGGGCACGCTGCTCGTCGACCTCTCGACCGGTTCTCCCGCGCTCGCGCGAGAGCTCGCCGCGACCCTCGAGCCCACGGGCCTCGACGTGCTCGACGCGCCGGTCAGCGGCGGCCCGCACGGCGCCCGTGACGCCACGCTGACGGTGATGGTCGGCGGCCGCGAGGAGCCGTTCGCGCGGGCCCATCCGATCCTGACGGCCTTCGGCCGTCATGTCGTCCTCGTCGGCGGCCACGGTGCCGGCCAGACCGCGAAGCTGTGCAACAACCTCGTCGCGGGCGTGACGATGACGGCCGTCGCCGAGGCGTGCGCGATCGCCGAGCGCGAGGGGCTCGACGCCGCCACGCTCTTCGAGCTGATGGCGGCCTCGACCGGCGACAGCCGGGTGCTGCGGACGCGCTTCCCCCTGGCCGGCGCCGCCCCCGCCCACCCGTCCTCGCGGCGCTGGGAGCCGCTGTTCGCGCTCGACCTGCTCGCGAAGGACCTCGAGCTCGCGGTCGAGCTCGCCGTGGCCGCCGGTGTGGAGCCGCGGGTGGCGGTGGCCGCGCTCGCCGAGTACCGCCGCGCCCAGGCGGACGGGCATGGCCACCTCGACTACTCCGCCGTCTTCCTCAACACGCGCTCGGCCGACTAGCGCTCCCCGTTCGGCGCGCGCGGCTCGTGCCCCACGCGCCCCGCGAGCGAGCCCGCGAGGTTGGCGGCGATCCGTGTCGCGTCCCACTCGAGCCCGATCAGGCAGCGGTCCGCGAACAGGCGCGCGGTTCGCCCCGCCCTCTCGAGCGCGGGCAGGAGGTTCGCGGCGATCGCAGGCTCCATCACGTTCAGCTCGAGCTCTCCGGCCGCCACGGCTGCGTCGACGACGGTGCGCGCGCCGGAGAGCTGGTACCCGACCTGGAGGACGAGCTCCGGGATCACCGGGTTGACCTTCCCCCGCATGATCGACGATCCGGGCTGCACGGCGGGCAGCTGCACCTCGCCCAGCCCGCCTCGCGGGCCGGACGCGAGCAGCCGCAGGTCGGCGGCGAGCTTCGACACGACGATCCATGCGCGGCCGAGCTCCGAGGCGACGGCCAGGTACGGGTCGGCGTGCTGCAGCGCATCGAACGGGTCGACCGAGGGGACGACCTCGACTCCGGCGACGTCGGCCAGCGCTGCGACGGCCAGCGTCGAGAACCCCGCAGGGGCCCCGACGCCGGTGCCGACCGCCGTCGCCCCGAGCGGCACCGCCAGCAGGCGGTCGAGGGACGTCCGGAAGCCGTGGACAGTCCGTTCGAGGCCGGAGGCCGTGGCTCGCAGCCCCGCGGCGACCGGCAGCGGCACCGCGTCCTGCAGGCACGTCCGCCCGAGGCGCTCGAGCGCCCCTGCCTCCCTCGCCGCGCGCACGACTGCTGCCCGCAGGTGGTCGAGCCCGTCCGCGCAGCTGCGCCCCTCGTGGACGATCGCGAGTGCGAGCGCGGTCGGGTACGTGTCGTTCGTCGACTGGGAGCGGTTGACGTGGCCCAGGGGGTCGACGACCGCGTACGAGCCGCGCGTGCCGCCGAGCGCCTCCTCGGCGAGGTTCGCCAGCACCTCGTTGAGGTTCATGTTCGTCGACGTCCCGCCGCCGCCCTGGAGGACGGGGAGCGGGAAGGCGTCCGCGTGCTCACCACGCGCGACGGCACGGGACGCCTCGGCGATCGCCGACGCGACGACCGGCGTGACTGCGCCCAGCTCGGCGTTCGCGTGCGCAGCCGCCTCCTTCACCTGGGCGTACGCGGACACGAGCAGAGGGAGATCGCGGAGCGTCGGCCCACCGACGTCGAAGTTCGAGCGCGCACGCTCGGTCTGGGCACCCCAGAGCGCCTGTGCGGGCACCTCGACCGCGCCGAGGGCGTCGTGCTCGACGCGGGCGTCCATGCGGCGACTATAGAAGGAGCCGCGCGTACGCTCTCGTCCGATCGCCCCGGAGCGAGTAGGCTCGCCGTGAACCCACTTCCGAAGGAGGCATGCGATGGCCGACTCCGAGCTCGTCCCCGAGCCCATCCTCGAGCAAGACGGCCTCAAGGTGTCCAAGAGCCCGTGGGGCCCCGACGATGAGATCGGGAGGCTGAACTGGATCACGCCCGAGACGAACGCGGCGATCCTCGGCCACCTCGACGGGCGGCACGTCTTCGACCTGAACGTCGAGTACTTCATCGGCATGCCGTCATGGGTGGCCGCGGGCGACCCGAAGTACGAGATCTGGATGACGCACACGCCCCAGGGGTCGGTCAACGACAACCTCTCGGGGATCGGCAGCCACGTCCACGAGCGCTACTCGTACTGCGGCGACTCGATCCACATGTACACCCACTGCGGCACGCACATCGACACCCTCAACCACCTCGGCTTCTACGGGAAGTTCTGGAACGGGTGGACGGCGGACGCCGACCTCGGCAGCCGACTCTGGAACAAGGGCGGGCTGGAGAAGTACCCGCCCGTGATCGCCCGCGGCGTGCTGCTGGACGTGGCCGGCATGCACGGCGTCGACAACCTCGACGACTCGTACGCGATCACCCCCAAGGACCTGCAGGACACGGTTGCCAAGCAGGGCTCCGAGCTGCGGAAGGGCGACGTGGTGCTCGTCCGCACGGGCCGCATGAGCGTCTGGCCCGACTTCGACGGCTATCTCGTGAACCCACCCGGCATCGGGCTCCCGGCCGCGAAGTGGCTGTGCGAGGAGGCCGGCGCGATGTGCATCGCCGGCGACACGATCGGTCTCGAGGTGCTGCCCTCGGAGGAGCCCGACGTGTTCCTGCCGGTGCACGCGTACATGTTCGCCACGGCGGGTGCGCAGATCATCGAGGTCTGCGACATGCAGGAGCTCGCGGCGGAGAAGCAGTACGAGTTCGCGTTCCTGGGCATGCCGCTGAAGCTCCGCGGCGCCACGGGCGCTCCGATGCCCTCGTACGCAGTGCCGCTCCGCGGCTAGAGCGAGAAACGACGGGGCGGGGAGGCGGCTCCACGCCTCCCCGCCGTCGAGCCCGCGACCAAGGAGGACACGATGAACGTCGAGCAGGTACGCCTCGATCCCGATCCCTACGAGCCGTTCCGCCTCTCGCAGGCGTTCCGGGTCGGTGAGCTGCTGCTCGTCTCCGGGCAGGCGGCGATCGACGAGCACGGGGCGATCGTGGGGGAGGGCGACTTCGACGCCCAGGCGGAGCAGGTCTTCCGGAACCTGCAGCGCGTGCTGGACGCCGGCGGCTCGAGCCTCGCCGACGTGGTCAAGGTGACGATCTTCCTCACCGACATGGCGAACTTCCCCAAGATCGTCGAGTTGCGCGGCCGCTGGTTCACGCCGCCGTATCCGGCGGACACGATCGTCGAGGTGACCGCCCTGGCGCTGCCGGAGCTCGAGATCGAGATCGAGGCGATCGCCGTCGTCCGCGGCGCCTAGCGCTCAGCAGTCGAAGCCGATGCGGGTGGCGACGAGCTTCGCCTGGTCGCGGAGGTCCTCGAAGCGCCACAACGCGGTCGCCATCGGGTAGAGGGCGAGCTCGCCCGCTGCGCGCATCGACGCCTCGAGGGCCACGAGGGAGCGGTCGGTGAGGTCGA
>JAOUEK010000270.1 GCA_029858755.1 Thermoleophilia bacterium | reverse complement strand
CCCGCGCGACCGACACGGCCGAGGTCCGTGGCCGGCTGATCGTCGTCCCCTGTCTCTCCATGGACGCAGCCCGCGACTTCACCCGCCTGTGGCCCTCGGGCGCGAACCTGAACCGCTCCTTCCCCGGCTCCCCCGACGGCGCCCCCGACGAGCAGCTCGCCGACTTCGTCTCGCGCGCCCTCATGCCGCGCGCCGAGGTCGTGGTCGACATCCACTCCGGCGGGCGCTCGAGCATGCACCTGCCGTGGTCGGAGATGCACTGGGTCGACGACCCGGAGCTGCGCCGGCGCATGGCCGACGCCATGTACGCCTGGAACGCGGAGTGGTGCGCCGTGTACATCGACGTCGCCGGCACCGGCTTGCTCGTCGGCGAGGCCGAGCGACAGGGAAAGGTCGTCGCCTCGACGGAGCTCGGCGGAGCCGGCAGCGTCACCGCGGCGATCCACCGCCTCGCCGCCGGTGGCCTGCGCAACGTGCTGCGGCACACGGGCGTGCTCGACGGAGACCCGGTCACCCGTGCGTCGCTCGGCCTCCCGGAGCAGCGGTTGCTGATGGCGACGGAGCTCGAGAACTACCTGCTCGCACCCGAGTCGGGCACCTGGGAGACGCTCGTCGACCTCGGCCAGCCGGTCGGGGCGGGGGACGCCGTCGGCCGGATCCACTTCCTGGAGCGACCCGATCGCGAGCCGGAGGTCGTCCGTGCCCTCACGGCGGGCACGGTCTGCGTCGTTCGCGCGATCGCGCCGACGAAGCAGGGCGACAACGTCGTCGTCGTCGCGCGCGAGGCCGATCGCTCGGAGCTCGGCTGACGTGAGGCGCTGTCGGGTCGCAGCCACCCAGGTCGACACCCGCCACCTGGACGTGGAGCACAACCTCGACACGCATCGCCGCGTGATCGGTGAGGTCGCCGAGGCCGGGTGCGACCTGGTGGTCTTCCCGGAGTGCTCGACCACGGGGCACAACGGAAGCCCCGAGGTGACGCGGTCCGCCGAGGCTCACGACGGCCCGATCTTCGAAGCGCTCGCCTCGCGGGCGGCGGAGTGCGGGGTCGTCGTCGGCTACGGCTTCTGCGAGCTCTTCCGAGGCACGCACTACAACACGTACGCGCTCGTCGGCCCCGGAGGGCTCCTGGGGCTGCAGCGCAAGGTTCACGCGTCCGACGACGAGTTCTTCCGCTTCCGGCAGGCCTACGAGTGGAGCGTCGTCGACCTGGGCTTCTGCTCGGCCGGAGTCGCCATCTGCCACGACAGCGACTTCTTCGAGAGCTGGCGCATCCTGGCCCTGAAGGGGGCGGAGGTCGTGCTGTTGCCGCACGCAAACCGGACCATGCCGGCCGGCGGCGGGGCGCTCACGTTCGACGGCCGGGGCCGGCAGCTCGGGGAGGCAGACCTGATCGCGGCGCAGCGGGAGCTGCTCGACGAGCGTCCCACGCCGCCGCGGCTCCACGACGCGCTCGCTCGCGACAACGCCGTCTATGCCGTCTTCTCCGACCAGGTCGGGTTCGACGGGCACTCGACGCACGTCGGCGGCGCCTACGTCCTCGCCCCCGACGGCTCGCTGGTCGCGCGCTCCGAGCCAGGCACGGGGACCGCGTGGATCCAGGCCGACCTCGAGCCGGAGCCGCTCGCGCGCGCCCGCGAGAACCCCTGGCTCACCCTCCGCAAGCGCCGCCCGGAGGCATACGACGAGCTGACGGCCCGCTTGTGAGTCGGGCCGAGAAGGAGGAGCCCGAATGACCATGCTCCTGGCAGGAGTCGCACGCGTCGACGTGACCCCCCCGTGCGGGCTCCCCGCCGGGTGCTGGTCGGCGCGCACCGGCCTCGCGGAGGGCGTCCACGACCCGATGCTCGGCCACGCCGTGGTCCTCGACGACGGGAGGACGGCAATGGCGATCGTCGCCGCCGACCTCGTCTTCGCCGGCGCGACCATGACCGCGAGGACCCGCGAGCGAGTGCGCGAGCTGACCGGGATCCCGCCGCACGCGGTGCTCGTGAACGCGTCGCACAACCACAGCGCCCCCTCGATCTCACGAGGGTCGAGCGTGGCCGGGCTCCGGGACGCCGACGTGTTCGCCCCGTACGCCGCACTCGTGTCGGAGCAGCTGGCCGGCGCCGTGTACGCCGCCTGGCGGTCGCGCCGCCCGGCAGGCGTGGGCTCCGGCACGGCCCGCGCGCCGGGCCTCAGCGTCAACCGCGTCGTGCCCGAGCGTCGGGTCGACGACACGGTGCCGATCCTGCGCATCGACGGCGCCGACGGCGCGCCGTTCGTCGTCATCGCCTCGTTCGCCTGCCATGCGACGACGATCGGCGGCGAGACGCTGCTCTGGAACGCCGACTTCCCGGGCCCCTTCCGCGACGCAGTCAGGGAGGAGTTACCGGGCGCCGAGTGCGTGTTCCTGCAGGGCTGCGGCGGCGACGTCGCGGCCTGGGACTTCTGGTTCGGAAACCGCGCGGCCCGGCGCCACTCGTACGCGGAGCGCGACGAGCTGGGCCGCGCACTGGCCGCTGTCGTGCTCGATGCCCTGCCCTCGATCGAGACGAGGGACGATGCGTCGCTCGGCGCCCGCTCCGCGAGGCTCGAGCTCCGCCGGCGCCGCATCCCCTACGCTCTGGAGGAGATCGACGCCGAGATCGCGCGCCTCGCGGAGATCCCCGATCCAGCGTGGCCCGAGGCGTGGCCGGAGACGATGCACACCGCAACCTCCGCGCAGGATTTCCCCGTGCCGTACCAGCGCAGCGCGCTCGCGATGTACCGCGACATGCTCGTGCGGGCGAGCGAGCCGATCGACGCCGAGCTCCAGGTGGTCGCGGTCGGCGACGCCGTGCTCGCCGCCAACCCGTTCGAGCTCTTCAACGAGTGCGGCGCTCGCATCCGCGAGCGGAGCCCGTTCGCGACGACCTTCACCCTCGGCTACACGAACGACTACGCGGGATACCTGCCGTCGAGCGAGGACCTGGACCTCGTCGCCGAGATCCCGCTGCGAGAGGTGCTCGACCAGGACCGCTACCGGTGGGCGTACGGGATCACGAACACGAACGTCGACCGCGGCGGCGCCACCGTGCTGATCGACGAGAGCGTCGCGCTGCTCGACAGCCTCGGGGGGCCGGCGTGAAGATCGCGGCCGTCGAGGCGCACGTCTGCAACGCGCGCATGCGGAACTGGGTCTTCGTGCGCGTCGTCACGGACGAGCCGGGCCTCCACGGCTGGGGCGAGGCGACACTCGAGTGGCACACGCGAGCCATCGTGGGCGCGGTCGAAGACCTCGCCGAGCTGATCGTCGGCGAGGACCCGACCCGGATCGAGCACCTCTGGCAGATGATGTTCCGGCAGCACTTCTGGCACGGCAACGACATCGTGCGCGGCACCGCGATGAGCGGGATCGACCTCGCGCTGTGGGACATCCTCGGGAAGCTGCACGGCGTCCCGTGCCACCGGCTGTGGGGCGGGCCTGTGCGCGACTACGTGCGACTCTACGGCCACCTCGGCGGGGGCCGGATGGAGGACTTCTACGAGAGCGACGAGCCGAGGCGGTTCGGCGAGCTCGCCGCGGCGATGGTCGAGCAGGGCTTCACCGCCTTCAAGTCGATGGCGGTGCCTCCCACCATGCCGCTGGAGGGCCTCGCCCCGGTACGCCACGCCGAGGCCTGCGTGGCGGCGATGCGAGAAGCGGCCGGTGACGGCATCGACATCATGGTCGACTGCCACGCCCGGCCGAGCCCGCGGATGGGCCACCTGTTCGCGGCGGCCCTCGAGCCGTTCGACCTCTACTGGCTCGAAGAGCCGTGCTGGCCGGAGCGCGTCGACGACCTCGCTGCCATCCAGCGCTCGGTGCGGACGCCGATCGCGACGGGCGAGCGGCTCGTCGGCCTCCAGGCGTTCGCCGAGCTGCTCGAGCGGAGCGCCTGCAGCGTCGTGCAACCGGACATCACGCACTGCGGCGGCCTCACCGAGGCCCGTCGCATCGCCGCCCTGGCCGAGGCGCACCGCGTCGCGCTGGCGCCGCACAACCCGCAGGGCCCGGTGTCGACG
>JAOUEK010000269.1 GCA_029858755.1 Thermoleophilia bacterium | reverse complement strand
CGCCTTCGGCGCGTTCGCGATCGGCGTCGGCGTGCTCCCCGTGATCGCGCTGCTCGCCGCACCGTTCCGGCCACGGGAGGAGCTCCGCGACCGGGCGACGTGGGCGTTCGCGACGGTCAGCGCGTCCGCGGTCGCGTCGTTCGCCTTCTACGCCGGTGTCAAGGGCGCGTACGTGTCGACGGTGCTCGGGAGCTACTCGGTCGAGCGCAACCTCGTCTACCTCACCCCGCTCGCGTTCGCGGCGACAGCCCTCGTGCTCGCTCGCCGGACGATCTCCGTGGTGGCAACGGCGGCCGCGACCGGTGCGGTGCTCTACCTCGTCCTCGACACGCCCATGCGCCTCGACCAGTACCCCTACTACGAGGCGCACGGGCTCTCCATCCTCGCCTTCGCGAACCGTGTGCTCGTCTGGCCGGAGGGCACGATCCAGTCGTGGCTCGTCGGCATCGCGCTCGGCTCCGGTGTGCTGCTCGTCGCGATCGCGCTGCTCCGCCCCTGGCCGCGGTGGGCGCTCGGCGTGTCGGCGGCGGCAGCGGCCGCCGTGCTCGCGTGGAACCTCACCAACGAGATCTACGCCGCGAACGGCGAGCGACGGTTCTCCGACCGGGTGGCAGCCAACTTCGTTGCCGACCGGGAGTGGATCGACCAGGCTGTGGGAGACGGCACGGTGACGATCGTCGGCCAGCAGTTCGTGGATGCGACGGGGATCTGGCTGACCGAGTTCTTCAACCGAACGGTCACTGCCGTCTGGAGCGTCGACCCCAACAGCCCGGCTCCGCCGCCCGGGCCGACGCAGACGCCGGACCTCGTGAGCGCGAACGGCGACCTGGCGCCCGCCCCGGAGACCGACTACGCGCTCGCCGTCAACGGCGTCCGCCTCCAGGGGGAGGTCCTCGAGGAGCTGCCCGACGGGCTCACGCGCCTGTACCGGCTCGACGGCCCGTTCCGCCTCACCGAGAACCAGACGGGCGTGTACGGGGACGGCTGGATGGGCGAGGCAGCCGCCTACAACCGCTTCGCGGTCGACGACGACGGCCCCGGCTTCGCGCGTGTGACGTTGTCGCGTGAGGCGTTCTGCACGGATGCGCCACTGCCGAGCCGGATGACGGTGCGCATCGGCCCCATCGGGATCGGCGCCGACAAGCAACCCGCACTGGCGTCGGCCACCGAGACGCGCGCGATCAGGCTCGAGCCGTGCCAGTCGCTGACGCTGCTCTTCCGGCCACCGGTAGGTCCCTGGCGGGTCGAGGTCGTGGCGGACACCTTCGTCCCCGCCGAGGTCGACCAGAGCCTCAGCGACCGACGCCGGCTCGGCGCGCGTGTCGGCTTCGGATTCGTGGGCGTCTGAGCGCCAATGCAGATCGAGAGCTCGCGGAGGCGAGCCTCGATCGCGAAGACGCGGAAGGCGGCCGCTTCACGGTCGCGGCGCGGGATCCCGATCGCACCGCGCTCCCGCTGGAGGCTTGATGCGAAATGGGCGCTCCGTGGGGCCGTCTCAGGCCAAGCCAGGGTGGCTCCGCGTCCGCAGCGCAGGCTGGACGCCTGGGCAAGGGCGCGGAGACGGCCTGGCGCCGTGCCTGAGGCGGCAGCCACGACCGCGCACGAATTTCGCATCAAGCCTCTAAGTCTAGGTGGGGTCCACGCTGCGCCAGGCCGCGACGAGGTAGGTGAAGCGGGCACGCAGCACGAGCCTCGCCAGCGGGCCCGTGCGCTCGATGCCGCGCAGGAGCGCGGACGCGACGCGTGGCAGGGCCACCCGCTGCGGCACGAAGAACGGGCGGACGGCGACGCGGTCGAAGCCAGCGCTGCGCAGGTCGGCGAGCACGTCGTTCATCCGGTACTGACGCGGGTTGAGGTCGAACACCAGCTTCGTCGTGGTGAAGCCCGCCACGCGCTCGAAGAACGCCCGGCGATCCCGCGCGTAGTAGATGGCGCGGAACACGGTGGTCGCCGCGACCGGGCCGGGGGGAGCGTAGGCGTCGAGGTCTCCCTCCTCGACGACCGCCGACTGCCCGAGTGCTCGCTGGGCAGCGACCACCATCTCGGGGGTCGCGTCCACGCCCCGGTAGCGGAGGCCGCGGCGGAGGAGGTGGGCGCCGAGGCCGCCGTCGCCGCAGGCGAGGTCGAGCACCTCGTCTCCCGGGCGCAGCGGCGGGCCGAGCTCGACGACGACCTGCGCCCGCCGGTCCAGGTACGCGGCCCCGTCCGCGTACTCGTGCTCGGACCACCCCTCGGCCTTCCGCCGGTACTGGTCGTGCTTGGCGGTCACAGCGAGAGCAGCCGCTCGGGGTGCTTGCGCAGGAACCGCGCCATGCCGCGGGCGTGCCAGATCGTGTGCCGCGAGCGGAACGTCTTGTCGATCACCGCCGCGTAGGAGTGCCGGACGACCGCCTGCGGCACGTACCAGCGCTCCCAGCCGGCCCTCATCGCCCGGTAGCAGAGGTCGATGTCCTCGACGTAGTGCCGGTACCCGGGATCCCAGCCGCCGAGCTCGTCGAGCATCGAGCGCCGCATGAGCAGGAAGGCGCCGAGCATCCAGTCGGCGGGCACCGGCTGCTCTGGTCGCTCGCCCACGAGGTAGTGGTCGGGGTCCTCGTACGGTGCCCGCCAGCGGCGCAGAGGCGTGCGCCGCACGACCGTGCCGCGGGCCGTCGGAAAGCGACGGCGTGATGGCTGCCACGTGCCGTCGGGCCAGAGGAGCTGCGGCCCGGCGATCCCGCAGCGCGCGCGCCCCTCCGCGAACGTGGCGAGTGCCGCCACCGCCCCCGGCTCCGGCATCGTGTCGGGCGTCGCGTTGAGCACCAGCTCCCCGCTCGTCGCCGCCGTGCCGAGGTTGACGTTCGCCGCAAGTGGCAGCGGCCGCGGGTTCTCGAGCACGCGAACGCCCGGGGGCACCGAGCGCACGGAGCCGGCGACGTTCGACACGACGACCAGCTCGTCGACCTCCGGCGCCAGCACCGTGACGAGACGCTCCACCTCCTCGGCGTGCCCGTGCGAGACCACCACCGCCGACACCCTCACTCCGCCAGCACCTCGCGGTAGACCTGCACGGTGCGCTCGGCCACCGACGCCCACGAGAACGCCCGCGCGCGCTCCAGCCCGGCCCGGGCGAGGCTGTCGCGCTCCGCGATCGCTCGCGTGATGCCATCGGGGAGCTGAGCCTCCTCGACGAACACGGCCGCCTCGCCCGCGACCTCGCGCAACGCCTCGTCGGGGACTGCGACGACCGGCGTCCCGCTGGCCATGGCCTCGAGCACGGGGAGGCCGAACCCCTCGTAGCGCGACGACTGCACGAGGCAGACGGCGCCGCGGTAGAGCTCCGCGAGCCGCTCGATCGGGAGATAGCCCTCGAGCCGGGCACCTCCGCGTGCGAGCTCGTCGGCGACGGCTGCGTCCTTCACGGGCCCCACGACCCGCAGCTCCAGGCCGCTGGCACGGGCGGCCCTGAGGGCAGCCACCTGATTCTTCCGCCGCTGGATCGCCCCGACCGACAGGACGTAGCCTTGCTCGACCGACTCGCCCGGATGGAAGGCGGGATCGACGCCGTTCGGTGTCACCACGACCCGCGCAGGGTCGACGCCGTAGAGCTCGACGAGGTCGCGCTTCGAGCGCTCCGAGACGGTGAGCACGCGGGCAGCACGCCGGGCCGCGCGCGGCACCACCCGCCGGAAGACCGCGCGGTCGCGCCGTGACATCAGCGACGGGTCGCGCTCGAACGAGAGGTCGTGGATCGTGACCACGGCGGGGCACGGGCAGTGCACGGGCACTGCGTACTGGGTGTGGACGAGCCAGGCGCGCACCCGCCGGAGCAGTCGCGGCAGGCTCCACACCATGCGCAGCTCCTGCGGCGCCGAGCGCAGCTCCAGTGGCTCGACCCCCTGGGGCACGAGCTCCGGATGCCGCGTCACCGCGGCGACGCGCAGCCCCGTCGCCGTGGCGGGGACGGACAGCTCGCGCAGCAGGTTGCGGACGTACGTCTCGTCGCCCGTGCGTTCGCGGCCCAGCACGTCCGCGTCGACGACGACGAGCGTCA
>JAOUEK010000268.1 GCA_029858755.1 Thermoleophilia bacterium | reverse complement strand
GCTTCATCGCCCTGGCGGCGCTGATCTTCGGCAACTGGAAACCGATCCCCACGGCCGTCGCCTGCCTGCTCTTCGGGTTCTCGAGCGCGCTCGCGCGCAGCCTGGGCGAGTACTCGGCGTCGGCGTCCACGCTGTTCGAGGCGCTCCCCTACGTGCTCACGATCATCGCGGTGGCCGGCGTGATCGGCCGCTCGACGCCGCCCGCCGCCGACGGTCGGCCGTACGAGAAGCAGTGAGGCCCCGCCGCGCCGGCGGCGCCGCCGTCGCGCGGCTGCAGGACGGCCGGGGGTGCACGGCGCGCATGAGCGCTGGCGGCGACGCGTCAGCCTCGCTCGTCGGCCTCTCCGCGCGCCTCCGGCTGGCCGCATGGCTGACCCCTGTGGTCACCGCTCTGGCGGCATTCGCGATCGGCGGCCTCGTCGTCCTCGTCACCACGGGCAAGAACCCGCTGACGACCTATCAGGCCATCTTCGAGGGCTCGGGCCTGAACTGGCTGCTCCCCGGGCTCTCGGAGGCGAGTCGCGAGACCGCCGCCGCGAACCTCCAGCAGACGCTGCTGATCACGACGCCGCTGATCCTCACCGGTCTCGCCGTCGCGTTCGCCTTCCGAGCAGGGCTCTTCAACATCGGCGGGCAGGGCCAGTACCTCGTCGGCTCGTTCGTCGCCATCTGGGTCGGGTCGTCGCTCCCCGGGCTTGACGGGGCGCTGCACATCGGGCTCGCGATCGCCGCAGCGACGCTCGCCGGGGCACTGTGGGCTGCGATCGCGGGGCTGCTCAAGGCCACGCTCGGCGCGCACGAGGTCGTGACCACGATCATGCTCAACTGGATCGCCCTCTACGTGGGGATCTACCTGTTCGGCCTCGGCGGGCCGCTGCAGGACCCAGGGCCGCCGTCGATCCCGGTCTCGAGGTCGGTGGCGGAGACGGCGAGGCTCCCGATCGTCTGGGGCGACCCGCTGCTCCAGGGGCTGTCGGTCGGGATCTTCCTGGCGCTGGCGACGCTCGTCGTCTACTGGCTCCTGCTGCGGCGTACGACGCTCGGCTTCCGTGTGCGCGCCGTCGGGTTCAACTCCGAGGCGGCGCGCTACGCCGGCATCGGGGTGGCCCGGAGCATGTTCACGGCGATGGCCGTCGCCGGCTCGTTCGCGGGGCTGGCCGGCGCCCTCGACGTGCTCGGCTGGCAGTTCCGGCTCTCCACGACGGACGTCCAGATCACGCAGCTCGGCTTCGTCGGCATCGCCGTCGCGTTGCTCGGGCGCAACACCGCCGTCGGTGTCGGCCTCGCCGCGCTGCTCTTCGGGGCGCTCACCACCGGCACCTCGTCCCGCAATCTCGATCCCACCGTGTTCCCGCCCGAGCTGGCGTCGAACCTCGCCCTGCTGATCCAGGGGATGGTCATCCTCTTCGTCGGCGTCGACCTGCTCGTCGTGGCCTTCCGGCGCGGCCGGGGCGCGCTCGGAGGCGCGGCCAGCGCCTCGTACGCCGCCGTCGGCACGCGAGCGCCGACGACGCGACGACGGAGACCGTCGCCGGGGCGCCTTTCGGCGACCACGCTCTCCGATCCGCGCGTGGTGGCCTGGTCCGGCGTTGCGGCCGCGGCCCTCGCGGCCTGGATCGCACTCCCTCCATGGGCGGTGCGCACCCCGGTCCCCAGCCTGCTGCTCGGGGCGGCGGCGGCGGCGGCAGGCGCCTGGGCCGCACGGCGCGGCGAGCGGCGTCCCGGCGCTCTCGCCGTCGCCTGCGCCGTCGCCGGGGCAACGCTCGCGATCCTCGCTACGCAGTCCGGAGCCGAGAAGCTGGACACGGTCGTCGTCTGGTCGGCGCTCTTCGCCGCGACCCTGCGGTTCGCGACCCCGCTCGTCTTCGCGGCACTCGGCGGTCTGCTCTCCGAGCGCTCCGGCGTGGTCAACATCGGGCTGGAGGGCATGATGCTGACCGGCGCCTTCTTCGCGATCTGGGGAGCGGAGGCGACCGACTCGTGGCTGCTCGGTCTGCTCGTCGGGCTGGCCGCGGGCGGCGCGCTCGCGGCGGTGCACGCGGTGGTGTCGATCCACCTCGGCGCCGATCAGATCATCAGCGGCACCGCGGTCAACATCCTCGCGCTCGGCCTCACCGGGTACTTCTTCCTGGACACCTACGGGCAGCAGGGGACGCCGACGGACGTGTTGACGGTGCCGAGCGTCTCGCTCGGCTTCCTGTCGGGGATCCCGTTCCTCGACGCGATCTTCGGCGACCTCAACCTCCTGATCTGGATCGCGATCGCGCTCGTCCCCACCATCTGGCTCGTCGTCTTCCACACGCCCGCAGGGCTCCGCCTGCGCGCGTGCGGCGAGCAGCCTCGGGCCGCGGAGACCTCGGGAGTGCGCGTGCTGCCCGTCCGCTACACGGCGGTGATCCTCTCGGGCGTGCTGGCGGCTGCGGGTGGCGCGTACCTCTCGATCGGCTTCCTCGGCTCGTTCGGCGAGAACATGACGGTCGGCCGCGGCTTCATCGCGCTTGCGGCCCTCATCTTCGGGCGCTGGCGCCCCTTCGGCGCGGTCGGCGCCTGCCTCCTGTTCGGGTTCTCGAGCGCGCTCGCGCAGCGGCTCCCCGTGTACAGCGAGTCCGGGGCGGTACTCTTCCAGATCCTGCCGTACGTCCTCACGCTCGTTGCCCTGGCCGGGCTCATCGGCCGATCGATCGCACCCGCAGCCCTTGGCCGCCCTCACACGAAGCACTAGCGAGTCCCGCGCGGGCAACACGCACGCGACGATGGCGGTCGTCGTCGGCGCCGCCTCCGTGCTCGTGCTGCCGGTCGCGGTCTTCCTCACGCGGTATTCGGACGCGTACGACCTGCTGCACGCCGGGTTCGCGATCCCGGCTGCCGCGGTGCTGGGCTGGCTGGCGCTGTCGCTGGCACGCACCGGACGGCGGCGCGCCTCGCTCACGCTTCGCGCCCGCGGCGGCCTGAGCTCCGCCCGGGCAGGGAGAGCCCTCGGGCTCGCGGGCGTGTGGCTGGCAGGGGCGGCGGTGACGGCGCTCGCGGTCTACGGCCTGCTCGAGTACATCGCCTCCACCTAGCACCGACGTCCGCCCCGGCAACGGCCGGCTGTCTCTACACTTCGCCGCCGTATGTTCGAGATCGGCTCGAGCCTGCGCGAGGCGCGTACCCGTCAGAGCCTCGACTTCGAGGAGATGGAGGTGCGGACCAAGGTTCGCGCGAAGTACCTGCGCCTGCTCGAGGAGGAGCGCTTCGAGCAGCTTCCGGGGCACACGTACACGAAGGGCTTCCTCCGCGTCTACGCGGACGCGCTCGGCCTCGACGGCGGGCTCTACGTGGACGAGTACAACTCGCGCTTCGTCGCAGGCGAGGAGGACTACGCGCCGAGGACGCGGCGTGTCGCACCGGTGCGACACCGCCGCTCGGCGCAGCGCGAGTCGCGGATCGTGGCCGTGGCCCTGCTCGGGATCCTCGTCGCAACGGCGCTCGTGATCGCCGCCTGGCGTTTCGGGGGCTCGGACGCGCCGCAGGTGCAGGGCGTCAACGCCGGAGCCCCCGCGGCGACTGCGACGACGGGCCAGCAGATCACGCTGCAGGTGCGCGCAGCGGCCGGGGCGAGCTACGTCGAGGTACGGGTCGGGTCGCCGAGCGGGGCGCCGCTGTACAGCGGCACGCTCGAGCGTGGCCAGAGCCAGACCTTCACCCGCAAGGCGCTCTACCTCGCGGTGAAGAAGCCGAAGAACGTCGTCGTCAAGGTGAACGGAAACCGGTATCCGCTCTCCGCGAGCGGCGAGTTGATGATCGCTGCCGCCACCTCGGGGTGAGGCGTCCGAGGACCGCCATCGTCGTCACGGGCAGCGAGCTCGTGCGCGGCGACCGGGACGACCGCAACGGGCCCTTCTTCGCCCGTGAAGCCCTTGCGCTCGGCCTCGAGCCGATACGGATCACGATCGTGGGCGACGGAGCCGACGAGCTCGAGGCGGTACTGCGCGAGGCAGTGGCCGACAGCGAGGTGTGCCTGGTGTCCGGCGGGCTCGGGCCGACCCACGACGATCGC
>JAOUEK010000267.1 GCA_029858755.1 Thermoleophilia bacterium | reverse complement strand
TCGTCCTCGACCTCGTACCTGGTCGTCTCGATCAGCTGGTCGTAATGCACGCCGGAGGGGCACGACGACAGGCACGCCATGCAGCCGAGGCAGCGGTCGAAATGCGCGACCACGGTCTCGTTGAGACCCACGGTGCCGTCGAGCCGCGCCTCCATCAGCTGGATGCGGCCTCGAGGGGAGTCCATCTCCTCCTGCCAGAGCACGTACGTCGGGCACGTCGGCAGGCAGAAGCCGCAGTGGACGCACTCCCTGGTCAGCTCCCGCAGCAAGCGGTCACCGTGCCTCGTGCCGATCAGGTACGCGGCACGCCCGGGTGATCGTCGCGGGGGTCACGCGAGCGCTCCCGCCGGGTCGAATGCCGCCTTCAAGCCGCGCTCGAGGCGCCGCACGCCGGCCGGTGGGACACCGCCGACGCGATTCGGGACGTAGGCCACGCCCACGGCGGGTCGCACGATCGCCTCGCGCAGCGTCGACAGCGTGTTGCGCAGGTCGCGGGGCGCGAAGCGCAGGCGGCCGAGCGCCGCACCCTGACGCTCGCGCGACTCCGCCCAGGCATCCTCGTCGCCCGCCGCTCCGCCGACGAGCGCGCGGGCCGCGGCCAGCTGGGCGTCGACCGCCGGCTCTACGCCCTCGAAGAGCACGAGCACCCGGCCGGGATGCAGCACGTCGAGCGCGCTCGGCTGCAGCTGTGACCGGAGCAGCGCGTGCGCCACGCCGGCCGCGTCGCCGGTCTCCACGACGAGCGTTGCGGCCGCGGACTGCACGGGGTGGAGACGCAGTGAGACACGGGCGATCAACGCGAGCGTGCCGCGCGAGCCGCAGACGAGCTTGCCGAGGTCGTAGCCGGCGACGTTCTTGACGACGGTGCCGCCCGCGTTGGCGACCGTGCCGTCGCCGAGCACCAGCGTCACGCCGAGCACGAGGTCGCGCGGCCCCCCGAAGCGGTGCCGGAGCGGGCCGGAAAGGCTCGCCGCGAGGCAGGCGCCTACCGTCGGGTCGCCGGGCGGGTCGAGCGACAGCCGCTGGCCGTGCGGCGCGAGCACCGCGCGGAGCTCCGAGAGGCGGATGCCGGCCTCCACGGTGCACGTGAGGTCGCCCGCCTCGTGCTGCAGCACCCGGTTCAGGCGGTCGGTGAGCAACGTCTCCCCGATCCGCAGCGTGCGGCCGGATGTGGACGCGGCCGCCAGCGCGTCGCTCGCCTCCTGAAGGCTCGCTGGTCGCAGCACCTCAGAAGCGCTCTGCAACGCCCATCCTCTCCAGCGGGTGTAGGCGAAACGGCCCGGGCACCTCGCCGCAGAGTCGCGGCGTCGGCAGCACCTTGCCCGGGTTCGCGAGGCCCGCCGGGTCGAATACCGCCCGCAGCCGCGTGAAGACCTCGAGGTCGCGCTCCGAGAACATGCCGGGCATCGCGCACACCTTGTCCACGCCGATGCCGTGCTCGCCGGTCAGCGACCCACCCGCGTCGAGGCATGCCTCGAGGATCGCGTCGGCGAGGTCCTTGGCGCGCTCGGTCTCGCCCGCGGCCGCGTCGTAGAGCACCAGTGGGTGGAGGTTCCCGTCTCCGGCGTGGAAGACGTTCCCCACGCGGAGGCCGCGCTCGGCCGACAGCTCCTCGATGCGCCGCAGCACCTCCGGCAGCCGCGTCCGGGGCACCACCCCGTCCTGGACGTAGTAGTCGGGGGAGATGCGCCCCATCGCCGGGAAGGCGCCCTTGCGCCCGAGCCACAGCAGGCGCCGCTCCTCCGCGTCCTGCGCCACACGCACGTCGAAGGCGCCGAGCTCGCGGCAGAGCGCCTCCACCGCCCGCGCGTCGTGCTCGACCTGCGCCGTGACGCCGTCCAGCTCGACGAGCAGCACGGAGCCCGCGCCCTCGGGGTAGCCGGGCCTGAACGCCTGCTCGGCGGCCTCGATCGTGAGCCGGTCCATCATCTCGATCGCGGCCGGCGTGATCCCGCTCGAGATCACCCGCGAGCACGCTGAGCCCGCCGCGTCGAGCGAGTGGAACGCCGCCAGCATCGTGGTCACCGCCTCCGGCGTGCGCAGGACGCGGAGGGTGATCTCGGTGACGATCCCGAGCGTCCCCTCGGAGCCGACCACCACTCCCAGCAGGTCGGGCCCGTCGGCGTCGAGCGACCTGCCGCCCAGCTCGACCGCCTCCCCGTCCGGCAGCACGAGCGTGAGGCCGGTCACGTGGTTGACCGTGAACCCGTTCTTCAGGCAGTGCGCGCCGCCGGAGTTCTCGGCGACGTTGCCGCCGATCGTGCACACCTGCTGACTCGACGGGTCGGGCGCGTAGAAGAAGCCGTCGGCCTCGACGGCGCGGGTCACGTCGAGGTTCGTCACCCCCGGCTGCACCACGACGCGCTGTGAGCCGAGGTCGACCTCGAGGATCGCGTCCATCCGCGTGAGCGCGATCACGATCCCCTCGGCCACGGGCAGGGCGCCGCCGGAGAGCCCCGTGCCCGCACCGCGCGCGACCCATGGCACCGACGCCCGCGAACATGCGCGCAGCACGCCCTGCACCTCTCCGGTCGACGCCGGCAGCACGACGGCCGACGGCGTCGCACGCCATCCGGTGAGGCCGTCGCAGTCGTAGACGCGCAGCTGCTCGGGCTCCACGATCACGTGCTCCGGGCCGACCTGCGTTTCCAGCTCGCCGATCAGGTCGGGGGGCAAGCTCATGCGGTCGAGTCTAGTCGCGACGGATCGAGGATCGATTGTCCCAGCGGTCGCCCCGGTGGCTGCGGTAGTGTCGGAGCGTGGTCCCCATCGAGCGCCCAGGGAAGATCGTCTGCGTCGGGCTCAACTACCGCGATCACGCGGAGGAGCAGGGCGTCGAGCTCCCCGCGGCTCCGCTCTTCTTCGCCAAGTACACGACCTGCCTGATCGGTCCCGGCGACCCGATCGTGATCCCGCCGCTGGTGACGAAGTGCGACTACGAGGCGGAGCTCGGTGTGGTGATCGGGACGACGGTCAAGGGGATCGGCAAGGAGAGCGCGTTCGAGGCCGTCGCCGGGTACGTGGTCGCGAACGACGTGTCCGCCCGCGACCTCCAGTTCGCCGACGGGCAGTGGACGCGCGGCAAGTCGCCGGACACGTTCTGCCCCGTCGGGCCGCTCGTGCCCGCCTCCGAGGTGCCCGACCCGCACGCGCTCCCCATCCGGGCGATCCTGAACGGCGACGTGCTGCAGGACTCGACGACCGCGAACCTGATCTTCGGCATCGACGAGGTGATCAGCTATGCGTCGCAGACGTCGACCCTCGAAGCGGGCGACCTGATCCTCACCGGCACCCCGGCCGGCGTCGGCGTCTTCCGCGACCCGCAGCGGCTGATGCAGCCGGGCGACACGATCACGATCCAGATCGACGGGGTCGGCGAGCTCACGAACCCGGTCGTCGCGGGCTGAGCCGTTCGGGCCGGCTCCGGTCGCCCGCGGCTTGACTGCGCCCTGATCGATGATCGATGATCGCAGGCACGTCGTGCCGGTCGATCGACACGGGGACTCGTCCCGAGTGCTTCCAGACGACAGCCCAGCGCGCCACCGATCCCAGCCGCGAGGAGGAGGAGGGGGAAACCGGCCCTGAGCGAGATCTCCCGCACCATCCTGCGCGAGCAGGTGAAGGACATCCTGCTCGCACGCATCCTCCGAGGCGAGCTCAAGCCGGGTGACCTGCTCGTGGAGACGAGGATCGCGCAGGAGCTGGGCACGAGCCAGGCGCCGGTGCGCGAGGCGCTCCGCGACCTCGAGCTGCTCCGGCTCGTCGAGTCCCAGCCGTTCAGGAGCGCCCGGGTGCGCGAGGTGACGGACGACGAGCTGCTGGACGTGTTCCCGGTCAGGGCCGTGCTCGAGGAGCTCGCCGCACGGGAGGCGGCGAAGCGGGACGACCTCGACCTCACCGTGCTCGAGGCGGAGGTGGAGGCGATGCGCGCGGCAGCGGAGGCGGGCGACCTCGACGCGCAGCTCGCCCACGACATCGCCTTCCACCGCGCGCTCGTCGAAGCGTCCGGAAACCACGCGCTCGTCGCAGCCTGGACTGCGCTCG
>JAOUEK010000004.1 GCA_029858755.1 Thermoleophilia bacterium | reverse complement strand
CGACCGGACGGCCTGGTTCTCCTGCGCCGAGCTGCCGTCGGGGTTATCGCTGGTGATCGGGATCCCGAACTTCTTGGAGAACGTGCTGATGATCTCGCCGTAGTTCGCCCAGTCCGGCGGGAGCGCGATCACGTTGAGGCGGCCTTCCTTCTTCGCCTCCGCGACGAACTCCTTGAGCGTGATCGTCCGCCCGAGCATGGGCGGGTCCTTGAGCGCGCGCTTGCGCGCGGCGAGTGCCGACGCCGGCGTCGTGAGGATCGTCAGCCCGACGCCGGCGGCCAGGCCACGCTTGAGCAGCCTGCGGCGGTCGAGGCGCTCTTCCTCGAGTCTGCGCAGGAACTCGTATTCCTGCTCTTGGAAGTCCTCCACGTGAGATCTCCTTCCTGGCTTGGTGGCGGATCGACTCTACGAGCCGACGCCCCGGACTGCAATAGGCTCTTCCAATGCAGTCCCCCTGGCACGCCGACGGCCCGTGGTTGCGGTGCTCGCTGCATGCCCACACGACCAACTCGGACGGCGAGCTCGCACCGCGCGCGCTCGCCCGTCACTACGAGCGCGCCGGCTTCGACGTGCTGGCGCTCACCGATCATTGGCACCGCTCCGAGGCACCCTCCGGCGACCGGTTGCTGGTGCTCGCGGGCGTGGAGCTGAACTGCCTGCTTCCGGGCGATCGGGACGGCCATGTGCTCGGGCTCGGGATCGAACGCGACCCCTCAGAGCTGGCCGGCGAGCGGCTCGAGCTCGCGCCGACAACCGAGTGGATCACCGATGCCGGCGGTGTGGCGTTCCTCGCCCACCCCTACTGGACGGGGGCGACTCCCGGGACGCTCGAGCTCCCCGAGACCGTCGCCGGGATCGAGGTCTTCAACGCGGGGTGCGAGCTCGAGGTCGGTCGCGGGCTGTCCGCCGTCCACTGGGACGAGCTGCTCGAGGACGGGCGCCTCTGCGGGGCGATCGCGACCGATGACAGCCACCACCCGGGCTTCGACTCGGTTCACGCCTGGACCTGGGTTCGCGCGGAGCGGACGCGCGAGCAGGTGCTGGAGGCACTGCGGTCGGGCTGCTTCTACGCCTCCTCTGGCCCGGCGATCCACGACGTGACGAGGGAGGCGGACGTCGTCGAGGTGCACTCCAGCCCGGTCCGATCGATCATGCTCGTCTCGGGAAGGACGATCGGCGCGGCAGTCAACGCCGGGCGACTGGGCTACCGACACGGGGGCGACGTGCTTGCGGAGAGCGATGAGGGCCTCGTCGTCCGGGCGAAGCTCCGGATCCCGGACGGGGCGCGACACGTGCGGGTCGAGGCGACCGACGTTTCCGGCAGGAAGGCGTGGGCGAACCCGATCCCCGTCTAGCCCGCTCGGACGCGCTCACGGCGCTCGGCGGGCGCACCTTCGACCTCCTCGTGATCGGAGGCGGCATCATCGGCGCCGGCGTCGCCGCGCACGCGGCACGCGCGGGTCTGAGCGTCGCCCTCGTCGACCGGGGCGACTTCGGCGGTGCGACCTCGAGCGCGTCGTCAAAGCTCGTACACGGAGGTCTGCGCTACCTCAGGCTCGGCGACGTCCGCCTCGTACGGGAGGCGCACCTCGAGCGGAGGGTGCTGTCGACGGTCGTCGCACCCCACCTCGTTCACCGTCTCCCGTTCCTGTTGCCGCTCTACGAGAGCGGCCCCTACCGGCCCGCGTTCGTGCAGAGCGGGATCCTGCTCTATTCGGCGCTCGCGCAGTCGCGCCTCAACTGGCTGGTCTCGCCAGGCCGTGCCAGGGGGATGGTGCCCCCGCTCGAGCTCCGTGGGCTCCGCTCCTGTGCCCTCTACGCCGACGCCTGGACGAACGATGCCCGTCTCTGCCTGGGGAATGTGCGCGCGGCGTCGGAGGCGGGCGCCGCGGTGGTCAACCGCGCAGAGGTGGTCGCGATTCGCTCGCTCGGGGGCCGCGTCTGCGGTGCCGAGCTGCACTGCGAAGGACAGACGATCGCCGTGGGCGCACGCGTGGTCGTCAACGCCGCCGGACCTTGGGTCGACCACGTACGGCGCATGGAGGAGCCGCGAGCTGGCAGGTCGGTGCGGCTGAGCAAGGGCGTCCACGCCGTCGTGCCCCGCGCCGACGAGTGGGCTGCCGCGCTGACAATCGTGCAGGACCCGGTACGCGTCACCTTCGCCGTACCCTGGTACGGCATGCTGCTCCTCGGCACGACCGACGCCGAGTACGAGGGTGACCCTGGGACCGTCGCGGTCGAGCCCGACGACATCGAGCAGATCCTCGCCGATGCGGCCCGAGCGCTTGCACCCGACACGCTTGCGCCGCCGGACGGAGTGTTGGCGACCTGGGCAGGGCTGCGTGTGCTGCCCGCTGGCCCCGGCGAGAGCGTGAGCGCACGGCGCGAGACCGTCTACTCGTTCGGTCCGGGTGGCATGCTCAGTGTGGCGGGCGGCAAGCTGACCACGTACCGGCGCATCGCGCTCGGCGTCCTCGAGCGGCTGCGCGGCGAGCTCGGCCTCCGACGTGTCGACCGCCGACCGTTTCCGCTGCCCGGGGCGTCCGGCCTGGACGACGTCCGGCTGCCGGTCGAGGTCGACCCCTCGGTGCGGGCCAACCTGCTGCACCTCTACGGTGCTCTCGCTGCCGAGGTCCTGGAGCCGGCCGCCGAGGACCGCTCCCTGCTCGAGCGCCTGCACCCCGACGGCCCGGACATCATGGCTCAGGTCTCCTACGCGGCCCGGCGCGAGTGGGCGTCTCGTGTCGAGGACGTCTTACTTCGCCGCACGACGGTCGCCACCCGCGGGCTCGGCACGCCGGAGCTCGAGGAGCGCGTCGCAGCTGAGCTCGAACGTGTGGGCGCGGGCGTCTAGGGCACGCGCGTCCACACCCGGCGCAGGGTGCTCCACCCTGCCGGTGTTGCCCCGGGCCGGAAGCGAACCTGCGCTCCCAGGTGGGTGCCGTGCGGGGCGCCGGCCGAGGCCGGTTCCCCGACCCGGGCTCCCTTCGTGATCGTGTTGGTTCACGGATTGGGCCCGGGGCCACGCACAGGGTCGAGCACCCTGACTCTAGCGGCTCAGGACGGGGTGGCGAAGCGCCACTGCACCTGCTGCGTGCCGTCGAGGCCGATCAGCCGCCCGAGCGCCTCGGTGAGCTCGAACTGCCGGCCGGAGCTCTCCAGGGTGTTGTCGATCACCTCGGTCAGCACCGCTTCGCCGCGGTAGCGCACGACGAGCTTCGCGCCGCACGGGAGCACCGGGTGGGTGACGCCCAGCGAGCGCTCGGTGAGGATCAGCCCACACGACGTCCGCTCCGCGTCGCCGGCGGGGCCGCGGGACGCCGCGAGCGCCTGGTACCAGCCGCCCGGGGCGACGGCACCGTCGGCGGCGGCGGCCACGGTCTCGTCGGTGGCGCGGATGACGGCGAGCGCGGCGAGCCCGCTGACCATCGCGACGGCGGCGAGCACGAGCAGGCGCACGGCGATGGCGGCGGTCACGTCTCCTCCTGCACGAGCGCGATGCCGAGCTCCGCGAGCTGCTCGTGGGTGACGGGCGACGGCGCTCCCGACATCGGGTCGAGCCCCGCCTGGTTCTTGGGGAAGGCGATCACGTCGCGGAGGTTGGGCTCGCCGGCGAGCACCATCGTCATCCGGTCGATGCCGAGCGCGATCCCCCCGTGCGGCGGCGCGCCCATCCCGAGCGCGTCGAGCAGGAAGCCGAACTGCGCCCGCTGTTGGGCTTCCGTCAGCGCCAGCAGGTCGAAGACTCTCGCCTGGAGGTCGGGCTCATGGATCCTGAACGACCCGCCGCCCAGCTCGTTGCCGTTGACGATGATGTCGTAGGCGTATGCGAGCGCCTTCCCCGGCTCCTCGTGGAAGCGCTCCCTCCACTCATCGGTCGGGCGCGTGAACGGGTGGTGCACCGCGCTCCAGCGCCGCTCGTCCTCGCTCCACTCGAACATCGGGAAGTCCGTCACCCAGAGGAAGGTGAACGCCGCGTCGTCGATCAGCCCGAGCTCCCGGCCCAGGTGCAGGCGGAGGTGCCCGAGCACCCTCGACGTCTCCTCCCACGAGCCTGCCGCGAAGAGCAGCGTCTCCCCCGCCTGCACCCCTAGCGCCTCGACCTCGGTCTCGGCCAGGAACTTCGTGATCGGGGAGCGCAGCTCGCCGCTCTCCTCGTCGCGGATCAGGTAGGCGAGCCCCTTCGCGCCGCGCTCCTTGGCGATCTCCTCGAGCGCGCCGAGCTCGGCCCGGGAGTACGTGCGCGGCAGCCGGAGGAACCGCACCGCGTCCGCCGAGGCGAACACGCCGAAGCCCGACCCGCGGGTAAGCGCCGTGGCGTCTTCCAGCTCGAGGCCGAAGCGCGTGTCGGGCTTGTCGGTGCCGAAGCGCCGGTCGGCCTCGGCGAAGGTCATCCGCGGCCAGGGACAGTCGATCTCGACACCGAGGCACTCCCGCCAGATCGTGGCGAACATCTTCTCCATCGTCGCGAACAGCTCCTCGCGGTCTGGGAAGCTCATCTCCACGTCGAGCTGCGTGATCTCCTGGACGCGGTCGGCCCGGAGGTCCTCGTCCCGGAAGCAGATCGCGATCTGGTAGTAGCGGTCGAAGCCGGCGATCATGGTCAGCTGCTTCAGGATCTGCGGGCTCTGCGGCAGCGCGAAGAACCGTCCCTTGTGCAGCCTGCTCGGCACGATGAAGTCGCGGGCCCCCTCGGGCGTCGACTTGTAGAGGATCGGCGTCTGGATGTCGAGGTAGCCGGCCGCCTCCATGTGGCGGCGGATGATCCCGACCATGCGGGCACGGAGGCGGAGGTTGCGCTGCAGCTTCTCCCGGCGCAGGTCGAGCCACCGGTAGCGCAGCCGCAGCGTCTCGTCGACGCCTTCCTCGTCCAGCTGGAACGGCAGCGGCGTGGAGCGGGAGACGATCGTCAGCTCGTCGACCAGCAGCTCGACCTCCCCCGTCGCCATCCTCGGGTTCACCGTCTCGGGCGACCGCGCGACGACCTCCCCGCGCGCCTGCACCACGAACTCGTTGCGGATCTCCTTCGCCCGCTCGGCCGCCTCCGGGGCATGCTCGGGGTTGATCACGAGCTGGCTGACGCCGCTGCGGTCGCGCAGGTCGACGAACACGAGCCCGCCGTGGTCGCGCCGCCGGTCGACCCAGCCGGCGAGCGTCAGGGTGGAGCCGACGTGCTCCGCGCGGAGCTCGCCGCACATCAGGTCGCGCCAGCTCATGGCGAGAGCGTAGAGACGACGGCCTCGTGGGGGAGCGTCGTGTCGTCGCCGCCCGGTCGACGAATCGTCGCGGTGTCCCCGGCGACGACCACGGTCGCCGCCGCCCCGAGCCTGCCGGCCTGGGTCAGCTGGCCCTTGAGCGACCGACCCGCGTAGTCCATGTCGCACGAGACCCCGGTGGCGCGGAGCGCCGCGAGCCAGCCGACGACGGCGCTCCGCAGGGCTCCCGGCTCGAGCGCGAAGAAGACGTCGATGCCCGGCGACGGGGGCTCCTCCACCCCGTCCTCCGCCATCGCGAGCAGCAACCGCTCGATGCCGGCGCCGAACCCGATGCCCGGCGTCGGCGGCCCGCCGAGCTCCTCCACGAGGTAGTCGTAGCGACCGCCTCCGGTGATCGTCGAGTTCTCGTTCTCCATCGGCCCGACGAACTCGAAGGTGGTGCGCGAGTAGTAGTCGAGCCCGCGCACGAGGGTCGGCACGAGGCGGTAGGCGACGCCGGTGGCGTCGAGGTCGGCACGAACGGCCCGGAAGTGCTCGACGCACGCGTCGCAGAGCGACCCGCCGATCGTGGGCGCCTCGGTGAGCGCCTCGCGCACGGGCTCCGGCTTCGCCAGGAAGTTGTCGAAGACGCGCAGGGGGCTCGTCGCCGCCTTCTCTCGCGTATGCGCGTCGAGGCGCGCATCGTTGTCGGCGAGCCAGGCGCGCAGGCGCTCCAGGTACGAGGGCCGGCAGTCGCGGCAGCCGATCGAGTTGAGCTCGAGGTGGTAGGAGCAAACGCCGAGGCGGCCGAGGAGCGTGTCGTACAGCTGGATCAGCTCGGCGTCGAGGGACGGGTCACCCGAGCCGATCGCCTCGACGGACGCCTGCCAGTGCTCCCGGTAGCGGCCCCGCCCGGGTGCCCCGTACCGGTACATGGGAGCGATCGTGTAGAGCTTCTGCGGCTGCGGGTCGCGGTGCATGCCGTGCTCGACGTACGCGCGGCAGATGGGCGCGGTGCCCTCGGGGCGCAGCGTCAGCGACCGGTCGGAGCGATCCGTGAACGTGTACATCTCCTTCTGCACGACGTCGGACCCGCCGCCCGACGTGCGCGCGAAGAGCGCCGTGTCCTCGAACGCCGGTGTGAGGATCCTCCGGTAGCCGTACAGCGCGCAGAGCCGCTCGATCTCGTCGGTGACGTGGCGCCAGCGCGCCATCTCGGCGGGCACGACATCGTGCGTCCCTCTGGGTCTCTCGATCCGCTCGCTCACATGCCTCCCGCCGCCGCCTCGTGCTGCGTCACAAGGCTAGCCGTGGCGGCCGACGGGTCAGGCGTCGGCCGCGCGCCGCTCGTCACGCAGCTCGGCGAGGAACGGGTTCGTGGCCAGCTCGTCCTCGAGCGTCGTCGCGGGGCCGTGGCCCGGGTGGACGACGGTCTCCGGCGCGGCCGCGTCGAGCAGGTGCCGGATCGACTCGAGCAGTGTGGCCCAGTCGGCCCCAGGGAGGTCGGTTCGCCCGACGCTGCCGCGGAAGAGCACGTCTCCGGAGAAGACGCAGCCTTCCGTCAGGTAGGCGACGTGCGCCGGCGAGTGGCCGGGGACGTCGAGCACGCGGAACACGATCCCGCCGAGCTCGAGCTCCTCGCCCCCGGCGACGACGACCTCCGGCACCCACGACCGGATGGGGACGCTCGCCGGGGCGAACGCGGAGGCGTCCTCGAGCAGGACGCGCTCGCCCTCGGGCATGTGCACGGGCGCGCCGGTGCCCTCGGCCAAGTCCGCGACGCCGAGCAGGTGATCCCAGTGCCCGTGCGTGACGAGGATCGCGACGCAGTGCGCGCCGAGCGAGGCGAGCCGCAGGCGGATCTCGGCCGCGGGTCCGCTCGGGTCGACGACGACCGCCTCGTCGGCTCCGGCATGGGAGCGCACGAGGTAGCAGTTCGTCCCGATCGGCCCGAGCTCGAGTCGCTCGACCGAAGGCGCCACTAGCCGCCCACGCCCGGTGTCAGGACCCGCCCCGCTCCTTCGCCAGGCGGCGCTGGTAGGAGCGCCAGACCAGCGAGTCCATGAAGTAGCTGAAGGGGACGAAGACGACGAGCAGGAGCAGTGTCTGCACGATCAGGCCGACCACCGTCATCTTGCTCCCGCCGAGGAGGTAGACGACCACGAAGAAGATCGGCGCGAACATCAACCCGCGCTTCGTGACGCGACCCCACGAGGGCTCCTGCGCGATCGTGCGACCGCCCCGCCGTCGACCGCGCTGCTCCGTGCCGGACCGACTCGAGCGTCCGCTCCCGGATCGCTTCTTGCCGTTGCTTCTCGGCTCGGGCCGGAGGTCGGGTCCGGCGACGACGGTCTCGTTGCCCTCGTCGTCGATCTCGACGATCTCGTAGGCGTGGCGCTTCTCCTTCTCGCGGCGACGCCGCTGCTTCCGGTTTGCCATGGTTCTATCGTGCCACGTCGGCGGCACCCCGAGCGGGGGCGTCCGGCGGCGCCGAGCCTGCCGGGGAACCGGCACTCGGGAGATCGAGGCCGCCTGCGCGCGCCGCCTCGAGCGCCTCGTCGTAGCCCGCGTCGGCGTGGCGCATCACGCCCGTGCCGGGATCGGTGGTGAGCACGCGCTGCAGGCGCTCGGCTGCATCGTCGGAGCCGTCCGCGACCACGACCATGCCCGCATGGATCGAGTTGCCGATGCCGACGCCGCCGCCGTGATGCACCGATACCCACGTCGCCCCGGCCGCCGTGTTGAGCAGCGCGTTGAGGATCGGCCAGTCGGCGATCGCGTCCGAGCCGTCGCGCATCGCCTCGGTCTCACGATAGGGCGATGCCACCGAGCCCGCGTCGAGGTGGTCGCGCCCGATCGCCACCGGCGCAGTGACCCGCCCGGCGCGGACGAGCTCGTTGATCGCGAGGCCTGCACGCGCACGATCGCCGTAGCCGAGCCAGCAGATGCGCGCCGGGAGACCCTGGAACGCGACCCGGTCGGAGGCCATCGTCAACCAGCGCTGCAGCAGCCTGTCCTCGGGAAAGAGCTCACGCAGCGCCTCGTCGATCGCGTGGATGTCGGACGGCTCGCCCGAGAGGGCCGCCCACCGGAAGGGGCCGATCCCGCGGCAGAAGAGCGGTCGGATGTAGGCCGGGACGAAGCCCGGGTATGCGAACGCGTCCGTCAGGCCACCCGCATGTGCCTCCCCTCGAAGGTTGTTGCCATAGTCGAAAACGTAGCAGCCCATGCGGACGAAGTCGACCATCGCGCCGCAGTGCGCGACGATCGACCGCGACGCGAGCTGGAGGTAGCGCTCCGGGTCGAGGCGGCGGAGCTGCTCGGCCTCCTCGAGCGGGACCTCCGCGGGGACGTAGCCGACGAGAGGATCGTGTGCCGCCGTCTGGTCGGTGACGAGGTCGAAGGCCTCGCCGCGGCGTACGAGCTCCGGGAACACCTCGGCCGCGTTGCCGAGCAGCCCCACGGACAGAGGTCGCCCCTCCCGCGCCGCCGCCCGCACGCGCGCGAGTGCGTCGTCGAGCGAGCCGGCCACCTCGTCGAGGTAGCGTGTCTCGAGCCGGCGCTCGATCCGGCTCGGATCGACCTCGACGCACAGGATTGCTGCCCCCGCCATCGTCGCGCCCAGTGGCTGCGCTCCGCCCATGCCGCCCAGGCCGGCGGTGAGGATCGTGCGCCCGGTGAGATCCGACGTGCCGAAGTGCTCCTCGGCCGCGGCGGCGAACGTCTGGTAGGTGCCCTGGAGGATCCCCTGGGTGCCGATGTAGATCCACGACCCGGCGGTCATCTGGCCGAACATCGTCAGGCCCTCGGCCTCGAGCCGCCGGAACTCCTCCCACGTCGCCCAGCGGGGGACGAGCAGCGAGTTGGCGATCAGCACACGCGGCGCCGCCTCGTGCGTGCGGAAGACCCCGACCGGCTTGCCCGACTGGACGAGCAAGGTCTCGTCCGCCTGGAGCCGGAGCAGCGTGCCCACGATCGCACGCAGTGCGTCGTGCGACCGCGCCGCGCGCCCGGTGCCCCCGTAGACCACGAGCCGCTCGGGGTGCTCCGCGACTTCGGGATCGAGGTTGTTGAGCAGCATCCGCAGCGGCGCCTCCGTCTGCCACGAGCGCGCGTTGAGCGCCGTGCCGCGCGGGGCGCGGATCGCCGAGAGGTCGCCGCAGAGGGCCTCGACGCGCGGGTCGCTCAGCGTGCCGCCTTCCGGTTCGCGCCCGTTACCGACCGCTCCGCCTGGCGCAGGCGCTGCGAGAACCGCACCCAGCTCCAGGCCGTCGCGATCACGAAGTACGCGAGGGCGACGAGGGCGCCGGTGACGGCATTCCCGCCCGTGAGCAGCGTGACGCCGACGATCACGACCGCGAGCACACCGTGCAGGAGTGCCGAGTCGCGATACGGATGTCGCGGCAACGGCGGCTCCTGCCGCCGGCGCCGGGTTGCGCGCTGCCCCGCTGTCCCGTTGCCCGAGCCGCTCACGGGCGTCGATCGACTGCGGTCGCGTGCATCGAGGTCGATCGTAGCGCCCGGTGGATCGGCCGCATGCCTCAGCGATCGAGCAGCCGGAGCTCGACGACCCGGTCGCCGGTCAGTCCCGGCAGGCCGAGCGCACGACGCGAGCCCTCGACGACGGCGGAGGCCGGTAGCAGCCCCACGAGCTCCGTGTCGACGACCTCGACCCCGAGCACAGCGGCCTCTGCCCGGATCCGCTCCGCGAGCTCGTGCAGCGGGGTCGCCTCGAGGTCGACGGCGTTCGTCGACACCTGGGCCAGCCCGCGCCGCGCGAGCATGACGCCCAGCGCCTGCACGCCCGGGAGACCGCCGGACGATGTACGGACGGCCGCGGCGATCGCGCGCGCAACCTCGACGTCTGCGGTGTCGAGCACGACGTTGTAGGCGACGAGCGGCCGACGTGCACCGATGAGCACGGCACCCGCGGCCGGGTCGAGCGTCCGCGGGCCGTGGTCGGGTGTGAGCTCGCCCGCGTCGATCCTGCGCTGGAGCTCGGCCGGCCCGCCGCGCCTGAAGAACGCCGGCCGCAGGCCCCTCGCGCTCTCTCCGTACAGGAACACCGGGAGCCCCAGCTCCGAGCCGACCCGCCCCGCCACCGCCGCCGCCACAGCGGCCGCGCGCGCCATGTCTCCCGGGTCGAGCGGGATCACGGGAACGACGTCGGCGGCGCCCACGCGCGGGTGAACGCCCTCGTGCTCCCGGAGGTCGATGCGCGCGCCCGCCTCGGCGATCCCGGCCAGCAGGGACTCCTCGAGCTCCGCGTCAGCGCCGACGAGGGTCAGCACGGAGCGGTGGTGGTCCGCGTCGGAGTGCACGTCCAGGAGCCGTGCGCCGCCGCTGGTGAAGGCGGCTGCGATGGCCTCGAGCGCCTGCGCATCACGGCCCTCGGAGACGTTCGGCACGGACTCCAGCGGGAGCACGGGCGTACTGTACGGCCGTGCGGCGCTACCGGTCGATCGCCGCGCTCCGGCGCGACAACGCGGCCTGCGTCCGGTGCAGCGACGCCGGGTACCCGATCGCGCCGCCGCCCGTGCTCGGAGCGGTGCACGGTCAGCGCGCCTTCCTCTTCGGCCTCGCACCCGGGGCCCTCGAGGCGGCGGCGGGGCGGCCTTGGCGCGGGCGCGCGGGCCGAGCCCTCCGCCGCTGGCTGCGCCTCGACGAGGAGGAGTTGGAGCGGGTGTTCTACTGCGGTTCCGTCACGCGGTGCTTCCCGGGGCGTGCGGCCGCTGGCCGCGGCGATCGGGCGGCGACGGCCGAGGAGCAGCGGCTGTGCGCGTCGTGGGCGGAGGAGGAGCTCCGGCTGCTCCGGCCCGCGCTCGTCGTCACCGTGGGCGCAGTGGCGGCCCGCCGGCTGCTCGGCGTGGAGCGGCTGGCCGACGCCGTCGGCAAGAGCTTTGCGTTCGGCGAGGCGGTCGCGGTGCCACTGCCGCACCCGTCCGGAGCGAGCGGCTGGCTCAACGAGCCCGCGAACCGCGCACGGCTCGGCAAGGCGCTCACACACGTGCGCCGCGAGATCGCCGGCCTGGCCGAGCCCGAAAGGTGACCGTGCGTGCCCCGAGTCACGAATGACGGGGCGGCATCGCCTCGCGTAGGATCGGTGCATGAGCATCGGCGCCGTCCTGGACGAGGCATGGACTCTCTACACGAAGTTCTTCACGCGGTTCTTCGTGCTCGCGCTCGTCGTCTTCGCGATCGTCAACCTCGCCTTCGCGCTGTTCGCCCTGGCGCTCGAGAACTCGGACGGCGGTCAGGCCGTGCTTCTCGGCGTCGTGGCGCTGGCCACCGCCATCGTCGGCCAGTACTGGCTCCAGGGCGCGGTCGTGTTCGCCGTGCAGGACGCCCGCGACGGCACGTTCGACTCGGGCACGCCCGAGATCTTCTCGCGCGTGGCACCGTTCCTCGGCAGCCTCGTCGTCGCCGGCGTCCTGGCAGGGCTGGGCATCGGCATCGGCTTGATCCTCGTGATCGTGCCCGGGCTCTTCCTGCTCACGATCTGGTCGATGCTGGCCCCGGTGATCGTCCTCGAGGGCGCAAGCGTCGGGGAGGCGTTCGGCCGCTCACGCGCCCTCGTCCGCGGCCACGGCTGGCGCGTGTTCGGGCTGATTCTCGTGACCGCCGTGCTCACCGGCATCGCCGGCAGCATCCTGCGAGCCGCGTTCTCGTTCCTCCCGCGCTTCCTGGAGATCTTCGTCGGCTCCACCATCGCCTCGGCGATCGTGGCGCCGTTCAGCGCGATCGCCCTGACGGTCGCGTACTTCCTGCTGAGGCACGATACGGAGGGCTCGGGGCCCGCGGAAGCGCCGGCCGCGGGCGCCCCGTGACGCCCGACGACGAGGTCGGCCCCCGGATCGACGGGCCCGTCGCCCCCGAGGCCGTCCGCGAGACGCGGCTCACGCCCGCCGAGGCGATCGCGGCGATGCGCATCCGGCTCCCCGTCCGCGGCAACCGGCAGCTGCGGCGGGTGCTCGAGCGGGCAAACGAGGATCCAGAGCTCAAGGCCTGGTGGCACGTGGCCAACGTCAACGCGGTGGTGCGCCTCGAGATCAACGACCACTCGTGGGTGCACATCCAGATCGTCGCCAACATCGCGCTCAAGCTGCTGCGCGAGCTGGTCAAGCACGGCGTGGAGCCGTCGCTGGTGCGGGACTACCGGATGCACGCCGACGACGCGGAGGTGGTCGTCGTGCTCGCCGCCCTGACCCACTGCGTCGGCATGTCGGTGCACCGCAAGGGCCACGAGGACTGGAGCCTGTTCCTCGCCGAGCCGAAGCTGCGCGAGCTGCTCGACGGCGTCTACGACGAGCCCGAGCGGACGGTGATCGTCTCCGAGGTGCTGCAGGCGATCACCAGCCATCGCTCCGACGGCGAGCCGCTCTCGATCGAGGCCGGCATTCTTCGCGTCGCGGACGCGCTCGACATGGCGAAGGGCCGGTCGCGCATCCCCTTCGAGCGGGGGCGCGTCTCAATCCACTCGCTCTCCGCCGCCGCGATCGAGGAGGTGCACATCGTCGACGGCGTCGACAAGCCCGTGCGTGTCGAGGTGCTGATGAACAACTCCTCGGGCATCTTCCAGGTCGACGGCCTGCTGCGGGCGAAGCTCCTCGGCTCGGGCCTCGAGCGGCACGTCGAGGTGGTCGCACGCATCGACACCGAGAGCGAGAAGAAGCTCGTGCCCGAGTACCGCCTCGACCTCTGAGCAGTGGCCTGCCCGGGCGTCCGGGCGGCATGGTCTAAGATGCGACCGCGCGTTGCGGGGTCGTCTAACGGTAGGACGCCGGATTCTGGCTCCGGAAGTTGGGGTTCGAATCCCTGCCCCGCAGCCTCGCGGACGCCCCCGGCGAGGGGGCGTTCGCCGTTGTACGGGTCGGCAACGATCGTGACACCCCAGGCAAAGATTTTGTAAGGAAACGCCCACGACTTCGTGCGCGGTCCGCAGCGTCCGCTACCGTCGCCCGAGCGAGTGACACGACCGGCTCCGTTCAGGAGAGCCGCGCCTCTGTCCCCGACCAGGAGGTCATGTTCTGAGAGCCCTAGTGGTGATCGTCTGCGTGTGTGCGCTCGGCGCCGTCTCGGCGGCCGGCGCACAGCCGACGACGAAGGCGCTCAGCGTCAAGCTCGAGCGCCACGTTGCCTCGCTCCGGCATCACCAGCAGGTGATCCGGTTCTTCGACCGCAACGGCTGGCTCCTCACCGACTCCCGGTTCGGCGCCGAGGCACGGCGTCAGCTCGCGCTTCACACCGAGCGAGAGAGAGCCACGCGCAGGAAGATGGGTCGGGTGCGTACCGATCTCAAGAGCGCCCGGGTGCAGGAGCGGCGTCGGCAGCAGGTCAGGCGGCTCGCGGCCCTGAAGAGCGCTCCCCCGCGTCGGGCGATCTGCGAGGTCTTCGGCCGGCAGCACTGCGACGACGCGTTGGCGGTGGCGCACTGCGAGTCGCGCCTGCGCGTGGCGGCACAGAACGGTCAGTACCTGGGCCTCTTCCAGATGGGGTCGAGCGAGCGGCGGCGCTACGGTCACGGCGCCTCCGCGTACGAGCAGGCGAAGGCGGCGCACGCGTACTTCGTCGCGTCGGGCCGGGACTGGAGCCCGTGGACGTGCAAGCCGTGGTGGTAGGCGCACGCCGGCAGAAATCCTGCGCAAAGAGCGTGCCGCGCCACCGAAAGCGGGTTCCGCCGATTGCCGGAACGTGCTAGGTGTCTCGACGTGGCCTGGCTCCGTCGGACGAATGACCGGCTGAGGCCCCTCGACGAGGCGGCCGTCTACGCACGCTGTCACGGCGACCGCGACGAGTCCGTCCGCATCGTGAAGCTCCCGCCCCGCCGCGCCCGGTACGACCTCCTGGCCAGCGGCGAGGAGATCAGGCGTCGCTTCGAGGAGCGAATCGACGCCCGCGAGCCGGACGAGCTCTCGTCACCGGCCACGCCGTAGCGCGACGAGGTCAACGCCGGACGAGGATCTCCTCGAGCGGCTTGCGACCGATCACCGGCACGGTCGCCTCGGCGGCGGGATACCCGACCGGGATCACGACCACGGCACGCTCGTTCTCGGGCCGGTCGAGCAGGCCGCGCAGGAAGCCCATCGGGCTCGGCGTATGGGTGAGCGTCGCGAGCCCGGCTCGATGGAGCGCCTGCAGCAAGAAGCCGATTGCGATGCCGACCGACTCGCGCACGTAGTAGTGCTTCGCCTTCGTGCCGTCGGGGCGGACGCCGTAGGCCTGCTCGAAGACGACGATCACGACCGGCGCGTCCTCGAGGTGCGGCTTGTCGGGGCTCGTCCCGAGCGGCTGCAGCGCCTCGAGCCAGTCGTCCGGCATGCGTCCCTCGTAGTTGCGCCGCTCCTCCTCCTCGGCCGCCTCACGGATCGCGCGCTTGAGGTCGGGGTCGGTGACCGCGACGAACGTCCACGGCTGCATGTTCGCGCCGGACGGTGCCGTGCCCGCAGCCTCCACCGCTGCCTGCACGACGTCCCACGGCACCGGCTCCCGGGTGAACTCGCGCACGCTGCGCCTCCGTCGCATCGTCGCCAGGTTCTCCGCGACGCGCCGGCGCATCTCCGACTCAATCAGGCGCTCGAAGTCGAGCGGCTCGAAGCGCGCGTCCGACATGGCGCGGAGCCTACCCTCGGCCTCGACCGCCTCCGCTACAATCCGCCTCCGCTACGGCCCATTCGTCTAGCGGCCTAGGACACCGCCCTCTCACGGCGGCGGCACGGGTTCGAATCCCGTATGGGCCTTCGGGCTACACACCCTGGAAGAACCGCAAACCCCGTAGAGCTGCGGGGTTTGCGCTTGTTTGCACGGGTTTCGGCGTGTCCGTGGGCGTGCTCGGCGATGACGGCCGACCACGCGAAGACACGACCCGTCCTACCCCCGGGAGCCATCGCGGAGTTTCGCCGACGCCGACGCGCCAGTCAGGCCAGGACGGTCAGTGAGTACGCGATCAGCGCGGCGCCGATGCCGGACAGGGCCGTCAGGTAGAGCAACGCGAGCCGCAGCTCCCGCGATGTGCCGACTGCGACGCCGTGTGCGCGCAGTCCGAGCAGCTTCGCGATCTCGCGGCCGCCTGCATCGAGGTAGACGCCTCCGGAGGCGAGTGCGACCCAAGGCCACCAGGAGTGCTCGATCAGCATCAGGACGGCGGCGGGCAGGACCGCCCAGAGGACGGCGACGTCCCAGCGTGCTGTGTTCAACTCCAGGCCGCTGAACAGCGGGGCCGCGCGGTCGCTCTTCTCCTGCAGCCCGAGCCGCTGGGCCAGCGCGAAGTCGAGCGTCGAGATCAGCTGGCCGACGAGCGTGACCGACCCGATCACCAGCGCGGCAGCCGCGAGCGCGACCCTCATGACCCATCCGGGGGTCGGCGGTCGGCCTGGGCGTGCAGCCGCTCCGCGCGCTCCTTGATCCCGAGCAGCATCTTGCGCTCCATGACGAAGACGACGGGGCCGAGCGCGACGTACGAAAGCCGTACCAACGGGTTGGAGCCCGTCGTCGACACGCGGTTCCGCACCACGAGCCGTGTCCCACCGCCTCCACAGGAACGGAGAGCGAACAGCCAGGTCCACGGCGGCATCGTCGCCTCCAGCAGCATCAGCTTCTGTGGGTCGAGCTCGCGCACGATCGGCCCCTCGCCCGACGGCGCAAGCGCGACCGTGTCGCCGACCGAGAGCCCCTGATACTCCTCCAGGATGCGATCAGCGCTATGGATGTCGAGCCGGAAGAGGTTCTCCAGCCAGTCATAGCTGTACAACCCACCGCGACCTTGTCCCAGCTGGACGAGCCACGGCCAAACCTCGCTCGGCTCGGCATCGATCTCCACCGCCCGTGTCGATTGATGGCTTGCCACCGGCACCACCGCATCACCCGGTAGGGCGCCCTCCCATTCCTCCCGGGTCGCGCCCCAGCGTGCAAGCCGCTCATGTACGGCAACTCGGTAGACGAGTGCTGCCGCGCCTGCACCGATCGCAGCCCGCCGAAGGGCGAGCGTCATCGTCGCTCGTCCTCGCGCCCACGACGCGTCTCAGCGGCCGGTGCCGCGCCCCAGCGTGCTTCTCCACGCCGCTTCACGCTCTGTCTGCAACCCCTCGGTTTCCCGGCTCCGCGAAGGTCGCAGTCAGAGTGAAACCTCGCACGATGAGCCACACCGCGAGCACCATTTCGTTCACGGCTATGGGCAGGATCAGGACGATCGAGACCGCCGAGAAAGGATCACGGCTGAACAAGCCCACCAAACCTGCCACCAACGCCAATACGCCCCCC
>JAOUEK010000266.1 GCA_029858755.1 Thermoleophilia bacterium | reverse complement strand
GGCCGATCCCGACGCCGCCGCCGCCTCGCTGGCCGGCTACCTCGACGCCCCCGTCGAGCCGCTCGCCGCCGCGCTCCGGGCGGTGCACGCCGACTCGGTCGGCCGCTTCCGGCGCGACCTCACGCCAGAGGAGCTCGCGGAGATCGAGGCCGAGGCCGGCTCGCTCCTGCGCGAGCTCGGCTACCCGCCGGCCTGAGCCTCCTCGGGCTCGAGCACGAAGACCCGGAGCTCGCGCCCCGCCCGCCGCCGGTAGCCGTCGTAGCCGGGCCAGACGTCGAGCGCCTGCGACCAGTAGCGCTCGTGCTCGTCGGGCTGCGCTCTCCTCGGCCGGAGCACACGACTCTTGCCGGCCACGGTCACGGTCGCCTCGTCGGCGGCGTCGAGGTTGTGCGCCCAGTCCGGGTGCCGCGCCCTCCCCCAGTTCGACGCGATCACCACCACCCGCTCACCGTCCGCGACGTGGAGCAGCGGCACCGTGCGCGCCTCGCCGCTACGGCGACCGCGGACGGTGAGGTAGCAGAGCGGGAACCCGGTGCCGAGCGACGACACGGAGTGCCGGCGGTCCCGGAACGGCAGGTCGAGCCGGTGGAGGACGCGCGCCCCGACCCAGCCGAAGGCCCGCGTGCGCCCGAGCGCACGTACCACCCTGCCGTAGAGGGTCACGTCACGGTGTCGGCGACGTCGAGGCGGAGCAACTCGGGCCGGTGGTAGTGACCGGCGGCGTCGAAGCGCTGCCGCTCCTCGAGCAGTCGAGCGGGGTCGAGATCCGCGTAGAGGACCCCCTCTTCCCCGTACAGCGGCCCGGCCAGGTACGAGCCGTCCGGCGCGAGGATCGCACTGCCGCCGCGCCCGACGACGTCGACGCCGTCGAGCAGCCGGGCCAGCGGGAAGTCGGCCGGGTACGCGGCCGCCCGCTGGAAGTGACACGGCGCCACCACGAACGCGCGAGACTCCCGTGCCACGTGCACGAGCGTCGCCTGCCAGGCGTCACCGTCGTCGGCCGTCGAGGCGATGTAGATCTCCACTCCCGACTCGTAGAGCGCGAAGCGGGCGAGCGGCATGTAGTTCTCCCAGCAGACGAGGCCGCCCATCCGCCCCAGCGGCGTCGGGATCGCGCGCAGGCCGCGGCCGTCTCCCTGCCCCCACACGAGGCGCTCGTGGTTGGTGGGCACGAGCTTGCGGTGATGGAGGGCGAGGTGCCCGTCCGGAGCGTGGTAGAGGAGGCTGTTGTACAGGGTCCCGGGGCGCTCCGGATCACGCTCGTTGACCCCCGTCACCAGCCACACACCGTGCGCACGGGCCACTGCGCCGAGGCGATCGCACGCCGCGCCGGGGACGTCGACGGAGGAGCGGGCGAGCATCGCGAAGGCCTCCTTGGCCCCCGGCTCGCCCCAACCGGCGAGCGCCTTCGCCCACACGGACGACGGGTACGCGGAGACGAAGGTCTCAGGGAAGACGACCAGCTGGGCACCAGCCGCCGCCGCCTCGGCCGTCACGGAGTCGGCCTTGTCGAGCGTGGCGTCGAGGTCGAGCACGACCGGCTCGACCTGACAGCAGGCGACGCGAACCACCTCGTCCATGCATCGAGCCTACCGGGACGACGTCACGCCATCTCGCCGAGCGCCTGTCGCACCTTCGCCAGGTGCGCCTGGAGCTCCGTCGCCCGCGCGAGGTCGGCCCCGTGGAGGTCGCGCCGCAGCTTCCGCTCCCGGAGCGCCGGCCCCGCGGCGCCGTCAGCTCACCGTCCTCCTCGCGCCGTCCACGAGCACCGCACGAAACCGCCGTGCAGCCCGCCGTCCAGGTGGTCGGACGACAGCGCCTCGAGCTGGCGCCTCAGCGGGGAGCGGTGGCCCTCGGTCTCGCTTGACCCGCGGATCGAGATGAGCTGACGTAGGCCGTTCGAGCGACGAAGAGATCGGATCGTTGCCGCAGGACGTCTTCTGCGCCGCGCTCTCGATGCATCGGCAGCGACGACGTCGTAGTCTCCAGCTCGACAAGCACCGCCCGTCCCAGGGCGTGGAGAAAGGGGTACAGATGAAGCTCAGGGTCAGACGATGGAGGCTCGGTGCGATCGCCTCGCTCGTCACGGCGGCTGCCGTGGCGGTCGGTGCCGGTGCCGTGCAGTCGGCGCTCGGAAGCTCGTCCCAGACCGCGATCCTGGTGGCCGGGACGACCGACTCCATCACGAACATCGATCCGGCGGGGAACTACGACTACGGCTCGTTCGCGCTCGGGATCAACATCGTCGAGCACCTGTACGACGCCAAGAACAGCGCCAAGATCGTGCCGTCGCTCGCGACCGGATGCAAGCCGGTCGGGACGACGAAGACCTGGTCGTGCACGCTTCGGCGCGGAGTGAAGTTCCACGACGGATCCGACTTCGACTCGGCGGACGTGAAGTTCTCCTTCGACCGGGTCCTCAACAAGCAGGTGATCAAGGAGGCCGCGGCAAACACACCCTCGTCGCTGCTCTCCAACCTGAAGAGCGTCAGGACGAACGGCAAGTACGCGGTGACGTTCAACCTCAAGACTCCGCAGTCGACGTGGCCGTTCATCCTCACCACAGGAGCTGCGGGAATCGTTCCGCAAGGCGTGTATCCGCCGAACAAGCTGCAGCCGAACAACCAGCCGCAGATCGGTACCGGCCCGTACCGGCTGACGCGATACACACCGGGACAGCAAGCCGTCTTCGAGCCCTTCGACGACTACTGGGGGCCGAAGCCGAAGAACGACGGCCTCATCATCCGTTACTACTCGAAGTCCTCGACGATGAAGCTCGCGCTCGAGCGAGGCGAGATCGACATGGCGTTCCAGACGTTCACGCCCACCGAGCTCGCGTCGCTCCAGAAGGCGAAGAACATCCGCGTCCACCAGGGCCCCGGCGCAGTCATTCGCTACCTGGTGCTCAACGTCGAGCGGCCGCCGTTCGACAACGTCGCCGTCCGACGCGCTGTCGCGTACATGATCCCGCGGCAGGCGATCGCGTCGAGGGTGTATCGCGGAACCGTCAAGCCGCTGTACTCGATGCCGCCCGCAGGTCTGCCGGGGCACATCGACGCGTTTGCGACGCGGTACGGGCGGGCTCCGAACCCGACGAAGGCGAAAGCCGAGCTTCGCGCGGCGGGGCTCCAGACACCCTTCCCGATCGAGATCTGGTGGACTCCGACGCACTACGGGGACGCATCCGCGGACGAGTACGCCGAGATGAAGCGCGGCCTCGAGAAGGGGGGCGTGTTCAAGGTGACGCTGAAGTCGTCCGAGTGGGCGCAGTACTCGAGTGTCCTCGGGAACCAGTACAACGCGTTTCAGCTCGGCTGGTTCCCCGACTACGCCGACCCGGAGAACTACGTCCTCTCCTTCTACCAGGCCGGCAACTTCACGGAGAACGGGTACGAGAGCGCTCGGATGACGAAGCTGCTCAACCAAGAGCTCGCCGCAACGACCACGGCGAAGCGCGTGGCCATCATCCGGCAGATCCAGCAGTTGGCCGCCGTGGACGTTCCGATCATCCCCTACTGGCAGAGCAACATGATCGCGGTCGGTCGCTCGAACGTTCGTGGTATTCCCACGACGCTCGACCCAGCCTTCATCATGCGGTATTGGAAGATCTCGAAGTCGTAGCTCGATGTGGGGGGCGCTGCACCGGCGGCGCCCCCCAACACCCCTCCGAGGCGCGCTCGACGGTGTGATGGGGCAACCGGATACCGTTGAGCCTGCGGCGGGCGACGAGTTGCCGGCCGTCCGCGTCTGACCGTTCATGGCCGCCCAGGGAACCTCGCTCAGGCAGTACGCACTGACGCGCCTCGCGCTGGTGATCCCGATGGTGTTCATCCTGCTGACGCTCGTCTTCCTGCTGATGCGGGTGGCGCCGGGAGACCCGATCTCGGCGGCTCTCGGCGGACGGGTGCCGAAGGAAGAGGTCGAGAAGCTCAAGGCGGAGCTCGGGTACGACCGGCCCGTCTACGTGCAGTACGCTGACTACCTCGCGAGCGTCGTGCGCCTGGACTTCGGAGAGGCGATCACGGACAGGCGCCCGATCGGCGACATCATCAAGGAGAATG
>JAOUEK010000003.1 GCA_029858755.1 Thermoleophilia bacterium | reverse complement strand
GCGCACGTGGACGGTGCCGCCGCGGTCGAGGTCGACCACGACCTTCCGGGCAACGCCGAGGTAGACGGTCTCGGCAACGGTCCCCGCGAGCACGTTGGCCCCGGGGGACAGCCGATCGCCCTCGTGGTGCTCGACGAGCTCCATACGCTCGGGCCGCACGACGATCGTCGCCGCGTCACCAACGGCCAGGCCGAGGCTCGCGGCCACCTCGTGGGGGAAGCTCCAGGACGCGTCTCCGTCGCGAAGCGTCGTCACGCCGCCCGCGTGCTCGACCGGCGGCCCGGTCGCCGGCGCGGCGCTCTCGATCCCGGTCGCGAGCGCCGGCGACGAGCGGGTGGCGCTGCTCGTCGAGGTCGGAGCAGTAGAGCTGCTGGCCGCGGAGTGGTGGCGGAGGCTCGCCGCCGCCGACGACGACCGTCTATCGTCGCCACCATGAGCCCTGACCTCTCCCTCGCGCTCCAGCTCGCCGATCTCGCCGACGGGATCTCGCTGGGGCGCTTCCGCGCCCGCGACCTACGCGTCGAGACGAAGCCCGACCTTACCCCGGTGACCGAGGCCGACCGCGCGGTCGAGGAGGCGATTCGCGCGACGCTGGCGCGCGAGCGGCCCGACGACGCGGTGCTGGGCGAGGAGCTCGGGGAGGTGGCCGGCGGCTCCCGCCGCTGGGTCGTCGACCCGATCGACGGGACGCGGAACTACGCCCGCGGCGTCCCGGTGTGGGCGACGCTGATCGCGTTGCAGGTCGAGGGCGAGGTGCAGCTCGGCGTCGTGTCGGCGCCCGCCCTCCGCCGGCGCTGGCACGCGGAGCGCGGCGGCGGCGCCTGGGCGGACGACGACCGCGTGCGCGTCTCCTCGGTGCGCCGCGTGGACGACGCGGTGCTCTCGTTCGCGCTCGAGCAGGGCGTGCCGTCGCTGGCCGCGCAGAGCTGGCACGCGCGCGCCTTCGGCGACTTCTGGGCGCACATGCTCGTCGCGGAGGGCGCCGTGGACGGGGCGATCGACGCGATCGGCGTCTCCGTCTGGGACCTCGCGCCCGTGCAGGTGATCGTCGAGGAGGCCGGCGGCACGTTCACCGACTTCCGCGGCGAGCGTCGGCTCGACGGCGGCTCCGCGATCTCCTCCAACGGCCACCTGCACGGCGCCCTGCTGGCCGCCGTCTCCTAACGAGTCGTCGCGAAGGCACCGCCGGGCCACGCCACGCCGGCCATCCGCTCGATGACGGGGCCCGCAGGCGGCGGCACGTCGGCGAAGAGATCGGTGCGCACGACCGTGCCGGGGAAGACGCGGGCGAAGGGGTCGTCGCGGAACCGCGACGGGTCACGGGCGACGGTGATCGCCCCGCCGTAGTGCACCGAGTCCACGGCCAGCGTGGTCATACAGACGAGCGACGGGCCGAGCATCGGGATCCACCAGGCGAGCGCGTCGCGGCGGGCCTGCTGCACCAGCGGGTCGTCGAACGGCAGCGCGGCGTCCTCATCGGCGAGCGCGCAGACATGAGCCCAGGCGCCTGCGACGCGCTCGCCGACGAAGCACCGGGGGTCGGCGCGCAACCGCCGCCCGCGCGCGTCGAGCCCCCGAGCCAGCATCGCCCCGTCCCAGGCGACCCGGGACGAGCCCGTTCTCACCCGGCGAGCTCCCGGTCGGGCCGCAGGCGCATCGCGATCGCACGCAGGTCCTGCCGCAGCTCCTCGACCGTCGGCCGGCCCAGGTACCAGTAGCCGTTGTAGGCGGCGTGCACGGTGAGGTCCGGGTAGAGGCTGAAGGCCGCAGGGCGATACGGGTGGTGGACGGTGTCGGTCGTCTCGCGCAACCCGAGCACGTCCAGGTAGCGCCGGTCTGCGTCCGAGAGGAAGGTGAAGCGCGCGCCGAGGCCGGCGCGGAAGGCTGCCTGCACCTCGGGCGGGTCGACGCTGAGCACCGCGAGTCGGGCGTACGCCACCTCGAGCTCGTCTTGGAAGAACAACAGCGACCGCAGGTAGCGCTGCTCCTTCGGGCACCACCACCCACGCGAGGCGAGGAGGACGAGCGGGTCGCCGCCGGCGACCTCCGAGAGCCTGCGCGGACGGCCGGTGTGGTCGGGGAGCTCGAGATCCGGGAAGCAGCGCGTGGGCGCGAGCGCGGCGCTCATCGGGGCGCCGTCCGGCGGCGGCGGGGCTTCCAGTGCGCCGCCGACCCGTTCCGGGGCCCGGCGAGGAGGCGGCTCGCCCGGAGCAGCTCCGCGACCGACCAGGCCTGGAACGGGCAGCCCGTCGGCCCGTGCGGCGCGTCGCCGTCGGCGGTCTCGGAGACCGAGCCCAGCCCGGCTTCCCCGAGGTGCGCCACGAGCCCGTCTAGCACGCCGTCCACGGGCACCCCGGTGCGGAGCGCCGCTTCGACGTAGGGCCCGATCAGCCACGGCCAGACGGTGCCCTGGTGGTAGGCGCGGTCACGATCCGCCGGACCGCCACGATGGTGCGCGAGATAGCCGGGGTCGGCGGGGTCGAGGCTGCGCAGCCCGAGCGGCGTGAGCAGAGGGGCGCACGCCTCGACGACCGAGCGCTCGGCCAGCGGCGCATGGGGGAGGGAGACCGCGAGCAGCTGGTTCGGCCGCAGCCGCGGGTCGCCGACGACGTCGACGCACCCGCGACCTGCGAAGAACGCGTCCGGGAAGGACGACCGAGCGCGGCGCTCGATCGCCCGCACCGTCGTCGCGTCGGCTCCGGCCCGCTCCAGCAGCTCCGCCACGCACGCGAGCCCGTTGACCCAGAGCGCGTTCACCTCGACGGGCTTGCCCCTGCGCTGCGTCACGGGGACGCCGTCGACGCGTGCGTCCATCCACGTCAGCGCGAGGCCGTCCGCCCCCTGGGTCAGCAGCCCGTCCGCCGGGTCGACGCCGATCCCGAAGCGCGTCCCCCGCACGTGGGCGTCCACGACCTCGAGGAGCCGGGGCGCGAGCTCGGCGGCGAGATCGTGGTCGCCGGTCCGGGCGACGTGACGGCCGACGGCGTGCAGCAGCCAGAGCGTCCCGTCGACGGTGTTGTACTCGAGCGTGCCGGTGTCGGCGGTGTTGGCGAGCATGCCGCCGTCGAGGGTGGCAACGGCCCGCAGCAGCAGTCGGCGGCCCTCGTCCTCGCGACCCGTCTCGAGGAACACGCCCTCGTAGGAGGTCATCGTGTCCCGCGACCAGTCGCCGAACCACGGGTAGCCCGCGACCACGGTCGGCCCGTCGACGACGAAGTGGTCGGCGGCGATCGCCAGGCCGGCCTCGACGGCGTCGGCCGCTCCGGCCTGCAGGGCGAGCGAGCGAGCGCGGACATGGGCGCCCGAGACGACCTCCGGCCCCGGCGGCAGACCGCCGGAGAGCCCGTCTGCCCAGGCGGTGACGGACAGTGTCTCGCCGGGCTCGAGGACGGCATGGAAGTCACCTGCGTGCCAGAGATCCTCGACCGCGTTGAGCCCCCGCGCCGCCTCCTCTCGGTACCGGACGCCGCGGTACCACGCACCCGTGGGGGTGAACCTCGGGCCCGCGACGCGGTACGCGCCCTCGAAGACGAACCCGTCGTCGAGGCTCTCGAGCGACGGCTCGCCGTCGCCGAAGCGCTCGGCGTGGCCGTCGCGCCACGTGCAGAGCGCCGCGAGCTCGAGTCGTACGGGGCCCGGTGCGCGCACGACGCGATGCACCACGGCCACTGCGGGTCTGCCGTGCACGAGGGCGAGCTCCCTCTCCACGATCGTGTCGCCGACCTGCCAACGCCAGCGCGGGAGGCCGTCGACGAGCTCGAACGCCGCCAGCAGGACGTGCCCGCGGGGGTCGACCGAGCCGTCGGCCCACTCGTGGGTGGCGAGCCGCACGCGCGCGTCGCCGACGACGAGCACGGGGTCGAGCGACGCGAGCGCAAGCCTGCGCCGGCTCGGTGAGCCGGGCTTCGCCACGACGAGCAGCCCGTGGTAGCGGCGCGTGCGCAGGCCGGCGGCCGTGCCCATCGCATAGCCGCCGAGCCCGTCGGTGACGAGCCACTCGCGACTCGCCGCGGCGTCGAGGTTGCCGAGGAGCTGCGGGCCGAAGCGCATGGCGCTCAGTGTCGGCCACCGGCGATGCGTTACGCGCGTAACGTGCGGGAAGGCACGGAGACGGACGCCTCATGACCACGCCAGAGCACACCCGGCTGCTCGAGGTGCCCCAGGGTCGCGCCCCCTGGCGGCGCTGGGGCCCCTACCTGAGCGAGCGCGCATGGGGCACCGTGCGCGAGGACTACAGCCCCGGCGGCATCGCCTGGGACTCCTTCCCCCACGACCACGCGCGCTCCCGCGCCTACCGCTGGAACGAGGACGGGCTCGCCGGGGTCTGCGACGACCGCCAGACGCTCTGCTTCGCGCTCGCCCTGTGGAACGGGCGCGACCCGATCCTCAAGGAGCGCATCTTCGGGCTCACCGGGCCCGAGGGCAACCACGGCGAGGACGCCAAGGAGTACTGGTGGTACCTCGACTCCACCCCGACCCACTCCTGGATGCGCTGGCGCTACGCCTACCCGCAGGCCGAGTTCCCGTACCGGGAGCTCGTCGAGGTGAACCGCGCGCGCGGCAAGCACGAGCCCGAGTACGAGCTGCTCGACACGGGAGCGTTCGACGAGGACCGCCACTGGGAGGTCACGGTCGACTACGCGAAGGCGTCGCCCGAGGACCTCCTCGTGCGCATCACGGTACGCAACGCCGGGCCGGACGCGGCGACGATCGACGTGCTGCCCACGCTCTGGTTCCGCAACACGTGGTCGTGGGGACTCGATCCGACGCGGCCGTCGATCCGCCTCGACGGCGGCGCGCTCGTCGCCGAGCACCACCGGCTCGGGACGCGGACGCTGAGCGCGTCCGGCTCGCCGGAGGCGCTCTTCTGCGAGAACGAGACCAACACCGAGCGGCTGTTCGGCGCCGCTTCCGCCACGCCCTACCCGAAGGACGGGATCTCGGACCACGTGGTGCACGGCGCCCCGACGGTCAACCCGGAGCTCGTCGGCACGAAAGCCGCGTTCCGCTACCAGCTCGAGCTCGGCCCGGGCGAGACCCGGACGATCGACCTGCGCCTGTCGGACGACGGCACCGGCCTCGGCGCCGACTTCGAGGACGTGCTGGCCGCGCGTGAGGAGGAGGCGGACGCCTTCTACGCGGCGCTGACGCCCAAGGCCGCGACGGCCGATGAGGCGCTCGTGCTGCGCCAGGCGCTCGCCGGGATGCTCTGGTGCAAGCAGTTCTACCACTACGACGTGCGCCGCTGGCTCGACGGCGACCCGGCAGGCCCGGAGCCGCCGCAAAGCCGCAAGGGCGGCCGGAACGCCTCGTGGACGCACCTGAACAACATGGACGTGATCTCCATGCCCGACACGTGGGAGTACCCGTGGTACGCGGCGTGGGACCTCGCCTTCCACTGCGTCGCCCTCGCCCACGTCGACCCCGAGTTCGCGAAGTCACAGCTGCTGCTGCTCTGCCGCGAGTGGTACATGCACCCGAACGGGCAGCTGCCCGCGTACGAGTGGGCCTTCGGCGACGTCAACCCGCCGGTGCACGCCTGGGCGGCGCTGCGCGTGTTCGAGATCGACGGGAGCCGCGATGTGGCGTTCCTCGAGCGGATCTTCCACAAGCTGCTCCTCAACTTCACCTGGTGGGTGAACCGGAAGGACGAGGACGGATCGAACGTCTTCGAGGGCGGCTTCCTCGGCCTCGACAACATCGGGCCCTTCGACCGCTCGGCCCTCCCAGTCGGCGGCCGGCTGGAGCAGTCCGACGGAACCGCGTGGATGGCGATGTACTGCCAGAACCTGCTCGAGCTGGCGCTGATCCTCGCCGAGCACGACGAGACGTACGAGGACATGGCGACGAAGTTCTTCGAGCACTTCGCGCTGATCGCCTCCGCGCTCAACGAGAAAGGCCTGTGGTCCGAGGAGGACGGCTTCTACTACGACGTCCTGCACTGCGGCGACGGCGGCGTGCTCCCGCTCAAGGCCCGCTCGATCGTCGGTCTGCTGCCGCTCGCCGCGGTCACCACGCTCGGCCCGGAGACGATGACACGCCTGCCGGAATTCATGCAGCGGATGACATGGTTCACCGAGCACCGGCCGGAGGGCCGTTCGGTCGTCCAGCACGTCGACTCCCCGGAGCACGCCGGCTGGCGGATGCTCTCGATCGTCGACGAGGCGCGCCTGCGCAGGATCCTCTCCGTGATGCTCGACCCGGAGGAGTTCCTCTCCGACCACGGCATCCGCGCGCTCTCGCGCTTCCATCGCGAGCACCCGCTCACGGTCGAGGTCGGCAGGACGACGGCGACGCTCGACTACGAGCCCGGCGAGTCGACGAGCGGGCTCTTCGGGGGCAACTCGAACTGGCGCGGCCCGATCTGGATGCCGATCAACTACGTGCTCGTCGAGGTGCTGCGGGTCTACCACCGCTTCCTCGGTGACGGCTTCCGCGTCGAGTGCCCCACCGGCTCCGGCGTCGAGATGAGCCTGGCCGAGGTCGCGGACGAGCTCTCGCGGCGCCTCACGTCGATCTTCCTGGACGACGAGGCGGGACGCCGCCCGGTCTTCGGCGAGATCCGCAAGCTGCAGGAGGATCCCGCCTGGCACGACCGGATCCTCTTCCACGAGTACTTCCACGGCGACACGGGCGCCGGCCTCGGGGCTTCGCACCAGACCGGCTGGACCGGGCTCGTGGCCGACCTGATCATCCGGCGCGGCGGTCGCGCGCCGGCGAAAGCGAAGCGGGCTCGGAAGCGCGCGGTCGTGCGGTCGCACTGACCCGGGCGGCGGAGTGGGCGCCCGGGGGGCGCCCACTCCGTTTTCGTCCACCCCGCCGTGCGTCACCGCACGAGCGAGCCGTTGGCGCGGACTACGAGCCAGAGACCGCCGAACTCCTCGACGTCCTGGCAGAGGATCTGCCCGGGGCTGCGGTCGCCGACGTAGAAATAGAGCGGACGCTTCGCATAGGTCAGCTGCAGCCGCCCGTCGGCGCGCCGCGTCGTGCCGAGCAGCCGGGCCCGGGTGCCCTTGCCGGCACGGAGCGGGCGCTTCACGATCGCCGGAGGCCAGGCGGCGGCGCACGCGCCGGAGCAGACGCTGCGGCCGCGCGGGTCGCGGGTGAACGCGTAGAGGACGAAGCCGCGGCCGTCGAACAGGATCCGACCGAAGCGCGACTGCTCGACGCGCACGGTGGGCCGGGCCGCGGACTCCGCGGCCATCGCCGGCTCCGTGCCGGCGGCGAGCGCCGCGAGAAGCGCAGCGGTGATGACGACGATTCGCATGGGTGAGTACCTCCGTGGTCGTGAGCTTCGGTGCGCGCCGGGCGTGTGGCCCGGCCCAGATCGGTCACCGGGCACACGTCCTGCGTTACGGCTGTAACGCGCGCGCCGCTCCCGGGACAGGGGGTGCATGCACGAGACGCACCGCGCGCCCGCCGATCCGTCCGCCTGGTTCCCGTCGCCCTGGGGCGACGGCGACGAGCTCGGCATGCTCAACCACGTCACGCCGGCGACGCGGCTGCGGGCTCTCTCGCTCGTCCGCGAGGGCCGCCTGTACGACCTGGGCCGCGTGCTCGACGAGCACGTCCCTGTCTTCCCGGGACGGAGCTTCCACCAGACCCTCGTCACGACCGCGCATCGCGCGAACCACGGGAGCGTCGGCGACAACGACGTCAACTGGATCACCGAGGTCTTCGCGAGCACGACCCAGCTCGGCACCCATCTCGACGCGCTGAGCCACCTGCAGGCCGGCCCCTACGCCTACAACGGGCGCCGCGTCGAGGAGCTCGCCTCGCCCGCGGGCGTGACCGCGCTCGGCGTCGAGACGGTGCCGCAGATCGTCACCCGCGGCTGGCTCGTCGACGTCTCCGAGCGAGACCTCGGCCCGGGCGGCGTGATCACGGTCGACGACGTCGCCGGCATCGACCCGGAGCCGGGCGACGCCGTGCTCTTCCACACCGGCTGGGGCGACCGCTGGGACGATCCCGAGGCGTACCTGTCGGGCGAGCCGGGCCCCGGGCTCGAGCTCGCGGAGTGGCTCGCCGGGCGTGGCGTCGCGCTCACGGGCTGCGACACGTGGAGCTACGGCCCCGTCCCCGCGGAGGATCCGGCGCGCAACTTCGAGGTGCCGCAGGTGCTGAACGTGCGCCACGGCGTGTTCGTCGTCGAGAACCTCGACACGAGCGGCCTCGCGCTCGACGGCGTGCGGGACTTCGCGCTCGTCCTCACCCACCCCAAGCTGCGCGGCGCCACCGGCGCGTGGACGTCGCCCATCGCACTCACCTGAACGGAGGAACCGCCGTGAGACATCCTGCGTCGAAGCGTCACGCGCCCCTCGAGGCACCGGCCGCGACAGCGGCCGCTTCAGGGATCGTCGCGAGCGGGATCTGCCTTTGGCAGATCCACGCTCTGCGGGAAGAACTGTCATGAGCGAGCACTACGACGTGATCGTCATCGGCACGGGCGCGGGCGGCGGCACGCTCGCGCACCGCCTCGCGCCGTCGGGCCTCAAGGTCCTGCTGCTCGAGCGTGGCGGCTACCTGCCGCGCGAGCCGGAGAACTGGGACGCCGACGAGGTGTTCGGCAAGGGGCGCTATGTCACGACGGAGCGCTGGTACGACAAGGATGGAACCCCGTTCCGGCCGCACGCGCAGTACTTCGTGGGCGGCAACACGAAGGTGTACGGGGCGATCCTCTTCCGCATGCGCGAGCGCGACTTCGGGGAGGTGCGCCACTACGGCGGCGTCTCGCCCGCGTGGCCGATCTCGTACGCCGACCTGGAGCCGTACTACGCCGAGGCGGAGCGCCTCTACCTCGTGCACGGGGAGGCCGGAGAGGACCCGACGGAGCCGCACCGCTCGGGGCCCTTCCCGCACCCTGCCGTCTCCCACGAACCGCGGATCCAGCAGCTCCACGACGACCTCGCCGCCGCGGGCCTGCACCCGTTCCACCTCCCGGTCGGCGTCGACCTGAACGAGTCCGACCCGGAGCAGGGCCGCTGCGTGCGCTGCGCGAAGTTCGACGGCTTCCCCTGCCTCACCGACGGGAAGGCCGACGCTCACGTGCGCTGCGTGCGCCCGGCGCTCGAGCACGACAACGTCACGCTGCGGATCCACTCGCAGGTCGTCCGGCTGGAGACCGACGCATCGGGCCACACGGTGACCGGCGTCGTCGTCGACCGCGGCGGCGTCGAGGAGACCCACCGGGCGGACGTCGTCGTCGTCTCCTGCGGCGCCGCGAACTCCGCCGCGCTGCTGCTGCGCTCGGCGAACGACCGCCACCCGACCGGGCTCGCCAACTCGTCCGACCAGGTGGGCCGCAACTACATGGCGCACATCAACTCGGCGGTGATCGCGATCTCGCAGTCGCCGAACCCGACGAAGTTCCAGAAGACGCTCGGCGTCAACGACTTCTACTGGGGCGCCGAGGACTCGGAGCTCCCGCTCGGGCACATCCAGATGCTCGGCAAGTCGGAGAAGGGGATCCTGCGTGCCGGCGCCCCGTGGTTCGCGCCGGGCCTCGCGCTCGACTACATGGCACGCCACGCGCTCGACTTCTGGCTCACCTCGGAGGATCTGCCCCGGGCGGAGAACCGTGTGACGATCGACCGTCAGGGCACCATCAACCTCGCCAAGACCTACGTGAACCTCGAGGCGCACCGTCGCCTGCTCGGCAAGCTCAAGGGCCTGCTCGGCTCGATCGGCTGCCACCAGCGGGCGATCCCCCGCTTCTCGGTGCTCGACCAGCAGATCCCGATCGCCGGCATCGCCCACAACTGCGGGACGGTGCGGTTCGGTGGCGACCCGGAGACATCGGTGCTGGACGTGCACTGCAAGGCGCACGACCTGGACAACCTGTACGTCGTCGACACGAGCTTCTTCCCCTCCTCGTCCGCCGTGAACCCGGCGCTGACGGCGATGGCGAACGCGCTGCGCGTCGGCGACCACCTGATCGAGCGGCTCGGCGCCACCGTGGCGCCCGCGGCCGAGGAGGAGGTACTGGTCTCGTGAGGACCGCGAACGCGCTCGCGCGCGCGATCGGCAAGGGCGTGCTCGCCGGCATCGCCGGCACCGCCGCGATGACGGTCTCGAGCACCATCGAGGCGAAGCTCCGCGGCCGGGCCTTCAGCGACGCACCGGCCCGCGCGACGGCAAAGGTGCTCGGCATCGCCGAGTTCGAGGATGCCCGCGCGAAGTCGCGCTTCAGCGACCTCTCGCACTGGGGCTACGGGACGATGTGGGGAATCGCCCACGGGCTCCTCCGCGAGGTCGGCCTCGGCCGCAAGGCCGCCACGCCGGCCCACTTCGCGGCCGTGTGGGGAAACGCCGCCGTCATGCTCCCGGCGCTCGACATCGCGCCCCCGTTCGTCTTCTGGGGCAAGGAGGAGGTCGCGATCGACGTCTTCCACCACGCCGTGTACGCGACCGCCACTGGGCTCGCCTACTCGCTGCTCGACTAGAGCGCTCCCCCCGGCGCGCCTCACGCGGACCGGTCTGGGGTTCCCCTCCCCCGGGCCGGCCCGTCCCACGGCCCCGAAGAGCGACGAGGCGAGCTCGACGTCCGCGATCACCTCGTTGACACCGCGAAGCGCACGCCGGACCGTCCGGCGCATCGTTGGCCAACAGAAGGCGTCGTACTGTCCTGCTTGCGGGAAGGTCACCGTCACCGCCGGCAACGGCGCGTACAGGAAGTGCTGGAAGGCGAAGTCCGCAGAGGGCGAGCCGGTGATCCGCGACCCCGGCCCACGGCGCGAGCGGCTGCTCGACGTCGACCTCGAGTGGCTCGAGGCGGCGCCGGGCTGGTGGCTCGTCGCCGGAGCAGCCGTGGTCGCCGCACTGGTGACCGCGGTGCTGATCGACCTCCTCTGAGAGCCTGACCTCGGTCACGCCCTGGAGGGCGCAGAAGCGGGATCGCAATTCGGCTCCGCCGTCGACGGAACGAGCGATGGCGGGAGACCGGGTTCACGGCGATGGGCACTCGGAGCGCCTCGTGTCACTGCGGACAACTCCGGCTCGAGGTGGCCGGGGAGCCGCTCGCGGTCTCGACCTGCAACTGCCGCGCGTGCCAGCGCCGCACCGGGAGCGCATTCGGTATGCAGGCCGGCTTTGAGGCAGGCCAGGTCACGGTCACCGGCTCGACCAGCGACTACACCCGCGTGTCCGACGAGTCCGACCGGAAGGAGCACGTCTTCCATTTCTGCCCCGACTGCGGCTCGCAGGTCTTCACCACGGAGCCGACCGAGCCGGACATCGTCGTCGTCTTGGTCGGCGCGTTCGCCGACCCGACGTTCCCGCCGCCGACGGACTCCGGATACGACTCCCGGCGGCATCCCTGGGTGGGGCTGCCCGACTCGGTCCGGCGGCACGCGCCCGAGCTCTGGTGGGACTCCGCAGCGCCCCTGTACGCCGCCGGCCGGTACGTGGAGGCGGCCGAGAAAGGGCGAGAGTTGATCGAGGCCCGTCCCGACCAGCCGTCCCTCTTCTACAACGTCGCCTGCTGCCAGAGCCTCGCCGGCCGAGGGGCAGACGCGGTCGAGCATCTCGCTCGGGCGATCGAGATGTGGGACGGCTGCCGCGAGATGGCGAAGGAGGACGCCGACCTCGACCCGATCCGCGACGAGCCCGCCTTCCAGCGCGCCGATGACGTCAGAGCCGGACAGCGATCTTTCCGCCGGCGTGGCCCTCGCCGAGGTGACGGAGCGCGTCGGGCACCTCCTCAAGGCCTTCGAAGCGTCGGCCGGTGACGACACGGATCGTGCCCTCCTCGAGCAAGCGGCCGAGGAGGTCGAGGTCGGTGGCGTTCACCTTCGCGACGAAGAAGGCGACCGATCGGCGGCGTAGCGCACCCGAGAGCTTCGTCGCGACCAGGTGCGGCAGCGGTCCGAGGCCGGCCGCTGTCATCGGCGCGCCGACGAGCACGACGCGAGCGTTCCGGGTCAGTACGCGGCGGAACGAGCGGAACGGGCGGCAGCCCGCGACGTCGATCAGCACGTCGTAGCGCTCGCCGAGCGCGCAGAAGTCTTCCTGCCGGTAGTCGACGACCTGCCGGGCCCCGAGCGAGCGCGCTGTCTCAACGTTGGCGGTGCTGCACACCGCGGTCACCTCCGCTCCCAGCCATCTCGCGAGCTGCACCGCGAACGGGCCGACACCGCCCGACGCCCCGTTGACGAGCACCCGCGCGCCGCTCTCGACGCGCCCGTGATCGCGGACCGCCTGAAGCGCCGTGATCGCCGCGACGGGCATGGCAGCGGCGTCCTCGAACGACACGCCGGCAGGCTTGCGCGCCAGTCTTTCTTCCCGGGCGACGGCGAGCTCCGCCCACGCCCCTGTGCCCGTCCCGAAGACGTCGTCGCCGACGCGCGCCCTCGTAACGGCGTCGCCCACGGCGACCACTCGTCCGGCGAGGTCGATGCCGACGCGCGGATCCTTGGGGCTGCGCAGGCCGTTGCCGAAACGTGCGAGTGCGAAGCCCTCGACGCCGTACCAGTCGGCGGGGTTGACCGAGGTGGCGTGCACGCGGACGAGCACCTCGTCGTGCTCGAGGCGGTCGATCACGTGCTCGCCGACCCGGAGCGAGCCGTCACCGCCGTAGCGGCTGTGGACGACCGCGCGAGTCACGACTGGAACCGCGACCGGCTCGGTCTGGGAGGAGGACGCCCCGTCGGAACCTGGAGCGATTGACACGGCCACGGTGATCCTCCTTGGTCGGCAGCCTCGCGCACCTGCAGACTGACAGTGTAAGTTATATGAGACAGAGCATAGACGTACACCGTAAGTACGTCAAGCGCCATCCTCTCGTGCCACGACGAGCCACCACACCGACGACACGCAAGCCACTGACGAGGGAGCGTGTCCTGCGAGCCGCAGTCGCTCTCGCCGACGAGGAGGGCATCGATGCGCTGAGCATGCGGCGCCTGGGACAACGGCTCGGGGTCGAGGCAATGTCGCTCTACAACCACGTCGCGGACAAGGACGACGTGCACCGCGGCATGGTCGAGTTCGTGCACGAGCAGATCGAGCTACCGCCATCGGGACTCGGCTGGAAGGAGGCGATACGCCGGACCGCCGTGTCGTCGCACCAGGCGCTCCTTCGTCACCGCTGGGCGTGTGCTCTGTCGATGAGCGTCGCCTCGCCCAACGAGCCGCAGATGCAGTGGATGGAGGACGTGCTGCGCACCTTTCGCGAGGCGGGCTTCTCGCCAGACCTGACCCACCACGCCTACCACGCGATCGACAGCCACATCACCGGCTTCACCCTCTGGCTGGTGAGCATGCCGTTCGAGACCCGCGAGGAGCTCGTCGAGCTCGCCGCGGAGTTCGTGCGCTCGATCCCGTCCGACCGCTATCCCCACGTCGTCGAACACGCCTACCAGCATCTCGAGGCCGTGAGCCCGGACGGCCCGACGGAGTTCGAGTTCGGGCTCGACCTGATCCTGGACGGGCTGGAACGGCTGCTCCGCGCCGAACCGCGTCGTGCGTAAGCGTCACGCCGCGCCACCGCAAGCCCTACGCCTGGTCGGTCACGCCGGACGTCGCCGCCGGGGCGCGCCGCCAGCACCGCCAACACATCCTCGTCCAGGTGGGTGTCGACACCGACCACGTCGTCCAACTCATCTGCAAGCATTCCTGTGCTCCGTGACGTTCGTGACCTCGTAGGTGGCGGGCCGCTCGCTCCGCGTGCAGCCGCGACGGTCGCAGACGATCAGGCGCCCGAGCGCCGCCAGCGTCTCGACCGCGGAGGCCCAGGCGAGGGCGGACGACGACGTGCCGTGGACGCAGACCAGCGGCGCGCCGGAGCCGTGCTCCTCGTAGTAGAGCCGGACGCCGCTGACCACCGCGTGCGGCACGGCGCGAGCGTAGCGCGTGACCGCGCCGCGAACAACGTCTGCGGCTCGGCTCGGGCCGCTCGCGCGCCCACCGCTGAAGCGATGCGAGGGCCGCGCCGCCGTCGGCTACTAGGCGCTCCCGCCGGCCAGGAAGGCGAGCACGCGCTCGGTGAGCAGGGCGGCCTCCCCCGCGTCGTAGTCGGGGAGGCTGCTGTCGGCGAAGAGGTGCCGGTCGCCCGGGTACAGGAAGAGCTCGGCACCGTCGATCTCGGCGTCCAGCTGCCGCGCGGCGTCGAGATCTCCTTCGAGGGCGAACGGGTCCTGCTCCATCAGGTGGATCTGGAGCGGGACGCCTGCCGGCCATGCGTCGCCGAACTCGGAGGCGGGCAGGGCGGCGTGCAGCAACACCGCCCCCCTTGCGCCCGGGCGCGTCTGTGCAAGCTTCTGCGCCGGCATCACGCCGAGCGACATGCCCGCGTAGACGAGCTCGGCCGGGAGGCCGTCGGCGGCGGCGCACCCTCGGTCGAGAAGCGTCCCGAACCCGACCTCTCGCGCGTACGCGATGCCGTCGTCGAGCTCGGCGAAGACGTTTCCTTCGTAGAGATCGGGCGTGTGGACGACGTGGCCGGCAGCGCGCAGCGCGTCGCCCGAGTGAGCCCGCCCGCGCGAGCGACGGTTGTCCCCCGGTTGCGTGACCACCTCGAGAGTGTTCGCGGGGGACGCTGCTGCCGCGGCCGCCCGCATCTTCGATGGCGTCGTGATCGTTCCCAGGAGGGCCGCCAGTGCACCGCCCGAATCCGATTCTGCGGCCTCCGCACCGGGTGCCCGAACGTGCGGGAACGTCCCCCGGTCTCAGTCCGGCCCGGCGACGACCTCGCCCGAGGCGCGATCGGTCGGCTCCGCGAGCAGCGGCACGATGTGCTCCCGCATCCAGGACCCGCCGACCTCGGCCTTGATCCGTTCCTCCGTCTCGGAATCGGGGAAGGTGAGAACGAGGATCGCGTGGGTCTCGTCGACCTGGACGAGGCGGGCGTCGACCCCACCTGCCTCGACGACTGCGTGCAGGGCATCCCCGGCCGATTCGATCACCGACGCGGGAATCGGCTCTGCGAACGTCAGATGATTGACCGCTATGCGCATGCGGCCGATCGTACACGCCGTCTCCGCGTGACAATCGGGCTGCGTGGCCGGCGTCTGCGACACTGAGAACGGCCTGCGCGGCGTTCCCGGCCCCGACGGCGACCACGTCCTCGCCACACGAGCGTCCCATGCCCCGGCGTGCGGAACTGTCGCTCGACCGAAGACCCGTCAAGAGGCTGGTGCACTCTCGGCGTCGGCCGCCTCGGCGATCGACAGCAGGCGGCCTTCCGCCCGCGCCGACGCGAACGCCGCTCCTTCCATGCCACCGACCAGGGTTTCGTACTCCTCGCGCCGCTCATCCCACTGTCGGAGGGGCCTGGCGGTCTGTTCCCTCTCGATAGCTCCCCAGAGCCTGCCGGCCGGGAGATCCTTGAAGCGATGCTCGCCGAGGTCGACGAGATTGTCCGACCCGACGAGCGCGGCTCGGTGGACGTCGTCTCCGACGTACCCCTCGTCGGTCATGAGCGGCGTCCCCGTGTGGAGGCCGACGCGTGCGTGGATCGGGCCTGGCGCCAGCGACTCGGTGAGTGCTGCCGCCGCGGCGAGAGCGCCGGGCGCCGTCGGGAAGGCGACGAAGAACGCGTCGCCTTGTGTATCGACCTCGACGCCGCCTTCCGCGGCGCACGCCTCCCTGATCACCCGACGGTGCTCGGCGAGCGCCTTGGCGTAGGCCTCGGCTCCGAGCGAGTGCAGGATCTTCGTCGAGCCCTCGACGTCGGTGAAGAGGAAGGTGACGGTGCCAGTCGGGAGGTGTCTCGCACGATGCGATCATCTGGGGACGACGCGTGGCGTCCAGTCGGTCCGGGCTCTGGAGAGAGGATCGCGGGATGCCCGAGCATGCAGGAATGTCCCCCGACCGGAGCGGTCTGGGGAACAATGCGTATCGCCCGGCGTCAGGGCTCGGCTGCGGCGGGCAGGGCGCCCTGCAGTGCGAGAGCGACAGCGTCGTCGAACGGAAGCTGGAGCCCGCGGCTGCGTGCGGCGTCGGCCGGCCCTGGCCCGAGATCGGCCCGCGCCGCACCGAGGTAGCGCTCGAGGAGCTCGTCCCAGAACGCGGCGTGGATGTCCGTGCCGAGTGAGCGCCACAGCGCCTCGACCGAACCGGCCAACTCGAGCGCGCGGGCGGACTCGCCCTGCCCCGCCTTCGCCATCGCGACGCCCTGCACCTCGAGGCTCGTCTCGATGACGTCGCCGAGCTCGAGCGCAGCTTGAAGGCTCCTCCGGTAGCGCTGCTCCGCCTGCGCAGGGTCGCCACGCATGAGCGAGCAGTCGGCGAGGAAGTGGATTGCGAAGTGCTTCACGCGGAGGTCGTCCCGTGCGCGCTCGAGCAGCTCCTTGGAGAGCGTCTCCGCTCGCTTCACTTCTCGCATCGCGACGAGCACCTGGCACACGCCGACGCGCGCTCGGATCTCGCCGTCCTCGTTGCCCAGCTCGCGCCAGATCGCATCCTCGTCCTCGAATGCCGCGAGCGACGCGTCGTTGTCATTGGCGTCGTAGAAGAGCACCCAGCCGAGCGCGTCTAGGGCGACTGCCGTTTCGCTTCGGTCACCGAGCGCCCGCCAGCGGGCAACCGCGTCCTCGAGCCTCTGTCGCCCATCCTGGGCTCTTCCGAGGCGGGCCACGAGCGGGCCCGATGCTGCGAGCGCCCGCGCACGGTCCGTCCGC
>JAOUEK010000265.1 GCA_029858755.1 Thermoleophilia bacterium | reverse complement strand
AGCGTCTCGTCGTCGACCATCACGGCGCCCTTGTAGGCCATGAACAGCTTGTACGAGGTGACCCCCTCGTCCGGGAGCTTCGCGAGGTCCTCGAGCGTCCCGCCCGTGTGCAGGTCTGTGACGGCGATGTGGAAGCCGACGTCGATCAGCGGGGGGCAGCGCTCGATCTTCTCGTGGTACTTCTCCAGCGCCTGCGCGAACGTGTCACCGGGGGTCTGCACGCAGAAGTCGATGAGCGTGGTCGTGCCGCCGAACGCGGCGGCCGTGGTGCCCGACGTGAAGTCGTCGCACGTCGTCGTCCCCCCGAAGAACATCTCGATGTGGGTGTGCGGGTCGATCGCGCCCGGGAACACGATCTTCCCGGTGGCATCGATCACCTTCTCCGCGGTCACGTCGAGCGACGTCCCGATCATGGCGACCGTTCCGTTCTCGACGTAGATGTCGGCGACGTAATCGTCCGCCGCGGTGATGATCCGCCCACCCTTGATGAGCACGGACATGAGTCACTCCCCTTTCGTAAGGCTCTGCGTGGTGTATACGACGTCGCGCGTCACGACGTCAAGCCGCTGTGGGTGGCACGCGCGTGTGCCAGTCGCTCGCCAGCTGGAACGTGTGGGCTGCACGCAGCACGCCTGTCTCGTCGAGCCGGCGTCCGACGATCGCCATCCCCACGGGCAGCCCGTCGACGACGCCGCACGGCACGCTGGCCACCGGCAAGCCGAGACAGCTCCAGGGCGAGTTGAACGGGATCAGCGAGAGACGGTAGGGCAGCGTCGCTCCACCCGCGTCGACAGTGTCCTCGCCGATGCGCGGAGCGACGACCGGCATCTGCGGAGCGACGAGCAGGTCGACCCGCGCGAGCAGCCCGAGTGCCTCCGCGTACAGCCGCCGACGGGCGCGCTGCCCGGTGACGACGGCGGTTCCGGGCAGCAGCAGGCCCGCCAACAGGCGCGCGCGAACGTCGGCGCCGTAGTCCGCGAGCCGGGTGCGGAGCCACGGCAGGTGTGCCGACGCGGCCTCGGGCAGCATGATCAGCTGCTGCACGACCTCGGTCTCGCGCAGGAACGAGGCGTCGACCCGCTCCACCCGCGCGCCGAGCGCGGAGAGCTCCGCCACCGCGGCCTCCACGGCCGCGGCGACGCGCGGGTCGATCGCGCCCTCGAGCAGGTGGGAGACGACGCCGACGCGGAGCCCGAGCACGCCGCCGTCGAGGAGCTCCGAGTACGCGGGCACGGGCGCGTCCACGGTGGTCGGGTCGGCGACGTCGTGCCCGGCGATCGCCTGCAGCAGGAGCGCGCAGTCCTCGGCGGTGCGGGCGAGCGGGCCGACGGCGTCGAACGTCCACGAGACCGGGACGACCCCGCTGTTCGGGACGCGGCCGAGCGACGGCCTGACGCCCGTGACGCCACAGAGGCAGGCGGGGATGCGGACGGAGCCCGCGGTGTCGGTGCCGAGGGCGCCTGGCACGAGGCCGGCGGCCACGGCTGCACCGCTGCCGCCGCTCGAGCCGCCGCAGATGCGCTCGGTGTCCCAGGGGTTGCGGGCCGGCCCGAAGTGCGGGCTGGTCGTCGTCGCCCCCCAGGCGAACTCGTGCGTGTTCAGCTTCCCGACGACGACGGCGCCGGCGCTCCGTAGGCGGGCGACGACCGTTGCATCGACGGCGGCGACGTTGTCGGCGAGGATGCGCGACGCCGCCGTCGTCCGCGCTCCGGCGACGTCGATCACGTCCTTGACGGCGACGGGCACGCCGTGCAGCGGTCCGCGGCCCACACGCCCGGAGAGGGCATCCGCCTCGGCGAGCGCCTCCTCCCCGCGGACGGAGATGAAGGCATTGAGCGTGCCCTGGAGCGACTCGATGCGCGCGAGGGCCTCCGCGACCGCCTCGCGCGGCGAGAGCTCGCCCGCCCGGATCCGCGCCGCGACGCCGGCGAGCGTCACGGCTGCTCCGGCCCGGGGAGGAACAACCCTGCAGGCGGCACCTCCGGCCCGTGCCGCTCCTCGATCGCAGCCAGCGCGGGAAGGATCGTGGCCAGGAAGCCCTGCACGGCCACGAGGTCGGCGTCCTCGGGGTCGACGCCGTGCACGCGTGCTGCGGCTCGGAGCTGGTCGACCGTGGGGACGTGGCTAGACTCGGAGGACATGCCGATCTACGAGTACCGTTGCAGCGCATGTGGGGAGCGCTACGAGGAGTTCCTCTCCCTCTCCACCAAGCCGGCGCCGCCCTGCCCCGCCTGCGGCTCGAAGGACGTCGAGCGCCTGCTCTCGACGATCAACACCGAGTGGCTCCCGAGCGACGTCGCCTGGGACCGCGTCGGGCGCAGCTGGGACTGACCCACGGCGACACGCGGCCCCCGTGCCGGGGGCGACGACTCCACGCGTAGCGGTCCGTGGGCGCATACGTCAGACTTTTCACTCTGTCACATCCACGAGCAGGGGGTCGACGTGCCGTACGCGCAGATCGAGGACGGGATTTCTCTCTACCACGAGCTGACCGGGCCGGAGGACGGGCCGGTGGTGATCCAGTTCGGCGGCGGCCTCTTCGGGCGCCACAACTTCGGCGCCGTCAACGACGGCTTCCGCGAGCAGGGGTTCCGCCTGCTCTCGTTCGACGCACGCGGCTACGGCGCGTCCGATCATCCGCGCGACAAGTACACGATCGAGATGTGGGCCGACGACGGCGCACGCCTGCTCGACGCGCTCGGGCTCGACCGCGTGCTCGTGCACGGCACGTCGATGGGCGGCATGATCGCGATCGCGTTCACGGCGATGCACCCCGACCGCGTGATCGCCGCGTGCGCCGACGTCGCCTTCGCCAAGCCGGACGTGTACCGCAAGACGCTGTTCCGCGTCTGGCGACGCATGGCCGAGTCCATGCCCTGGGACGACTTCTCCGACCACGTGACCACGCAGGCGGTGGGCGCGCGGTTCCTGGAGAGCGAGGAGGGGAAGGACACCTTCGAGCTCGTCCGCGCCGTGATCGGCTGGAACGACGCCTACACCGTGCGCCAGGCGTGCATCGCGATGGAGGAGATGGACCTGACGCCGCTCGTCCCCGCAATCTCCCGCCCGCTGCTGATGACCAACGGGACGTACGACATCCTCTGCCCGCCGGTGCTCGCGCCGTCGGGCCTCGGCGCGCGCCGCATGGCGGAGATGAACGAGTGCATCTCCACGCACGAGTTCCCCGACATCGGCCACGCCGACCTGCTCGAGTGCCCGGCCGACGCGGTGCGCATCGTCAGCGCGTTCTTCCGGGAGGCGCTGGGATAGCCGGTGAGCGCGAGCGAACGGCGGGGTGAGGCTGCTTACCGAACGGCGGGGTGAGGCTGAAGCCTCACCCCGCGGGGTCAGGATTCATCCTGACCCCGCCTCTCCGACCCCGCCTCTCCGACCGAGCGTGGCTCGCCGGCCCGGACGAGCGCGGTCACCGTCTCGTTGACGGGCGCCGCGAGGCCGACCGCCGCCGCCCGCGGCGGGATCGCCCCGTTGATCACCTGGATCTCGCTCGGCCGCCCGGCGAGTCGGTCGAGCAGCATCGAGGGGCGCGCGCCGCGCAGCCGCTCCCCGAACGCCCGCACGTACGGGAGCGGGTCGTCGAACGAGAGCGCGACGCCGCTCGCCATGGCGACGTCGAACGCCTCTCGCGCGCACGCCGACGCCACCGACCACGCGTCGGGGTCGTCGAGCACCTCGCCGATCGTGACGCCGAGCACCGTGCACGTGCCGCTGAAGCAGACGTTGCAGATCAGCTTCTCCCAGACCAGGCGGTCGACGTCGTCGTAGGTGCGCACCGTGAAGCCCGCGGCGCGCCAGGCGCCGGCCACCCGCTCGACCCGCGGGGTCACCGGCCCGTGGCGCTCCCCGAGGCGCACGAGCTCGAGCCCGTGGTGGTGGACGTGCCCCGGCGCCACGATCGAGGCTCCGAACCCCCCGGCGACGCCCAGCACCACACGGTCGGCGCCGAGCGCCTCGGCGGCGACGTCGCCCGAGCCGAGGCCGTTCTGGATCGTGAGCACGACGGTCTCGGGCCCGAGCAGCGCCCGTGCCCCCTCCGCGGCCGCCCGCACGTGCATCGCCTTCGTCGCGATCACGACGAGGTCGACGGGGCC
>JAOUEK010000264.1 GCA_029858755.1 Thermoleophilia bacterium | reverse complement strand
ATAGGCATCGAGGTAGGCCACCCGCGCCTCCTCCAGCCAGACGACGAACGACGCGTGGTGCGCGATGCCCTGCGCGTCGGTCTCCGCGAAGCGGACCCGCACGTCATGGGAGAACGGGTAGCCGTCCACGCGGGCGACACTACACTCGCCCGGTGGCAGTCGATGCGCTCGCGGCGCTGATCGCCGACCGTGGCCCCTGCGTCGCGCTCACGGGCGCCGGCATGAGCACCGAGAGCGGAATCCCGGACTTCCGATCGGCGACCGGGATCTGGGCGGAGGTCGACCCCTACGAGGTGGCCTCGATCGACGCCTTCCACCGCGACCCCGAGCGCGTGTGGCGCTGGTACGCGTCTCGCATCCACAGCTTGCTCGACGCGGAGCCGAATCGTGGTCATCGCACGCTCGCCGCGCTCGAGCGGGCGGGCCACGTGCAGGCGGTCGTGACCCAGAACATCGACACGCTGCACACGCGTGCCGGGAGCGTCGAGGTGGTCGAGGTGCACGGCTCGATCAGGCGGGCGACCTGCCTCGCGTGCGCCACCCCGGAGCCCGTCGACGGCGTGCTGGAGCAGCTCGAGAGCGGCCCCGTCCCGCGGTGCCGCGCCTGCGGGGCGGTGCTCAAGCCCGACGTGGTGATGTTCGGGGAGCTGCTGCCGGTGGGCCCGTTCGCCCGCGCCGAGCGGCTCGCGCGCGAGACCGGGTTGCTGCTCGTGGTCGGCTCGTCCCTGCAGGTCTGGCCCGCCGCAGGCCTTCCGGAGACGGCGATCGCGCACGGCGGCGCGCTCGCGATCGTGAACGACGAGGAGACGCCGTTCGACTGGCAGGCGGACGTCGTGGCGCGCGGGCCCGCGGGCGAGACGCTGTCTGCCGTGGCCGCGCTCCTCGATGCCGGGGGCTCTTCGTGAGCGACGCCCACCGCTACGACGTGCTCGTGATCGGCTCCGGCTTCGGCGGCAGCGTGGCCGCGCTCCGCGCCGCCGAGAAGGGATACGACGTCGGTGTGCTCGAGGCCGGCCGGCGCTTCGCCGACGACGACTTCCCGCGCTCCAACTGGGACGTGCGCCGCTTCCTGTGGATGCCGCGCCTGGGGTGCTTCGGCATCCAGCGGCTGACGCTGCTCCAGGACGTGCTGGTGCTCTCCGGCGCGGGGGTCGGCGGCGGCTCCCTCGTCTACGCGAACACGCTGGCGGAGCCGCTCGAGGGGTTCTGGCACGACCCCCAGTGGGCCGGGATCACCGACTGGCGCGCCGAGCTGGCCCCGCACTACGGTGTGGTGCGGGCGATGCTGGGAGCGGCGCAGGTGCCCGAGGACACCCCCGCCGACACTGTGATGCGGCGAGTGGCGGAGCGGCTCGGCGTGTCGGACACCTTTCGGCGCACCGACGTCGCCGTCTGGTTCGGCGAGCCGGGGGTCGAGGTCGCCGACCCGTACTTCGGCGGACTGGGGCCGCCGCGGCGCGGATGCGTCGGCTGCGGCGGCTGCATGGTCGGGTGCCGGCACGGAGCCAAGAACACCCTCGACCGGAACTACCTGTGGCTGGCCGAGCGCCTGGGCGCCGTGATCCACGACGAGCGGGAGGCGGTCGACCTGGCGCCGCTCCCGGACGGCGGCTGGCACGTGCTGGCGCGACGGCCCGGGCGCGGTCGCACGGTGGTCGAGCGGTTTCGCGCGCGCGAAGTCGTGCTCGCTGCCGGGGCGCTGGGGACGGTGCGCCTCCTGCTCGGCGCCCGCGAGCGCGGACGGCTCCCTGCGCTGTCGGCACGGCTCGGGGAGGGTGTGCGCACGAACTCGGAGGCGATCGTCGGGGCGACCGCGCGGTCGCTCGACATCGACTACTCGCTCGGCGTGGCGATCACGTCGTCCTTCCACCCGGACGCGGAGACGCACATCGAGCCCGTGCGCTACCCGCCCGGCTCGAACGCGATGGGACTGCTGGGCACGGTGCTCGTCGACGGCGGCGGCCGCCTCCCGCGACAGGTGGCGTTCCTCCGCCGCGTCGCCGAGGACCCGGTCACGTTCGTCCGCAGCCTCTCCGTGCGGCGCTGGTCGGAGCGCACGATCATCCTGCTCGTGATGCAGACCCGGCGCTCCGCGCTGCGGCTGCGGCTGCGCCGCGGCCGCCTGACGAGCGAGGGCACCGCGGAGCCGGTGCCCAGCTACCTGCCGCTCGCCAACGAGGCGGCGCGGATCGTCGCCGACCTGATCGACGGCGAGCCGGGCAGCGCGCTCAACGAGGTGCTGCTCGACGTGCCCACGACGGCCCATCTGATCGGCGGCGCCTGCATCGGGGCCACGCCGCGAGAGGGCGTCGTCGACGCCTGGCACCGGGTCTTCGGGCATCCCGGCCTCCACGTCGTCGACGGCGCGTCGGTGAGCGCAAACCTCGGCGCGAACCCGTCCCTGACGATCGCCGCCCAGGCAGAGCGCGCCCTCGCCTTCTGGCCCGTGAACGGCCAGGCGGACCCGAGGCCGCCGCTCGGCGAGCCCTACCGGCGCCTCGAGCCCGTCCCGTCGCCGCGGCCTGCGGTCGCCGCGTCGTCCGCCTAGTCGCAGAGCCGAAAAGGTGGTATCACCAGGTTCGATGCGGATCGCTGCCGCCCTCGTCGCCTTCGCAGCCGCCCTGCTCGGCGGTGCGCTCGCGATCGGAGTCGCCTCCGGTCCCACCCGCGACGTGCCCCTGCCTCCGCTCGCCGTCGAGCAGGATCCCGCCGCGCCCGGGGAGGCACGTCACGCTCCGAGACGGGTGGCGGCCCCGGCGTGCCGCGAGGGCGACGTCGTCTCCATGCGGGACGACGTCACCGCCCACGGCGGCGAGGCGCGCCGTGCGCTGAACGTCTTCGCGGCGCCCGGCGGCGCGGTGCTCCACCGCTTCGGGCGCCTCAACGCGAATGGCGTGCCCACCGTCTTCGGGATCCTCGGCGCGCGCCTGGACGGCTCGTGCGCCCCGGCCTGGTACCGCGTACAGCTGCCGCTGCGTCCCAACGGCCGCACCGGATGGCTCCGCGCGAGCGACGTTCGCGTGACCACGGTCGACACGCGCATCGTCGTCGACCTCGCCGATCGCCGCGTGACGCTCTTCAAGGCGGGCGAGCGCGTGCTGCAGGCGACCGCCGCGATCGGCAAGGCCGGCACGCCGACACCGACCGGCAGCTACTACGTGAACCAGCGGCTGCTCGCCAGCGACCCGGGCGGGCCGTTCGGGCCGGGCGCGATCGGGATCTCCGCGTTCTCCCCGACGCTCAAGGACTGGGTGCAGGGCGGGCCGATCGCGATCCACGGCACGAACGTCCCGCACCTGCTCGGCGAGGCGGTCTCGTTCGGCTGCGTCCGCGTCCGCAACGGCGACCTGCTGCGCCTGATCGACCTCGTGCCCGAGGGGACGCCCGTCGTCATCCGATGATGCACCGGCGGCTGGGGCCTGCTACGAATGTTCCCATGCCCACCGTGAAGAAGACCAGCGGGCGCGACGATGCGATCGCTCGCCTCGCCTCTCGCGGCGAGTCGGCACTCACGCGCATCGGCGAGCTTCCGGGCGGGGCCAAGGCGCTGAAGGCCTTCACCGACCTGCGGGAGCGCGTCGACGAGCTCGGCAAGAAGGTGCGAGGCATCGATCGGCTCGAGGCGCGCGTGGCGAAGCTCGAGAAGGAGCTCGCCGCGTTGAAGCGGGCGCAGAAGCCGAAGCCCGCGACGGCGCGCAAGACGACCCGCAAGAGCCCGGCCGCGCCGAGCTGACCCCGTTGCCGGGCGTCAGCCCGGCACTCCGTTCGCCGGCACCCGCAGGCGCAACGCCTGCGCGTGCACCTCGAAGCGCGCCGGCGTGGTGCCCGGCTGCTCGCCGTCCAGCTCCAGGGGGAGCGGCTCGTCGGCGTCGACGAGCACGGTGCGGCCCCGCAGCAGCTCCGCCTTCGGGTGGGGGAGGTGGGTGCCGCGGTAGATCTTCGGCATCGTCAGCACGAGGTCGCGCTTGGTCACGTCGCCGATCGTGAGCACGTCGAGCAGGCCGTCGTCGGGCTCCGCCTCGGGGCAGATCTGCATGCCGCCGCCGAAGTAGCGCCCGTTGGCCACGACCACGTCGAACAGCCTCCCCTCGCGATGCTCGCCGTCGACGGTG
>JAOUEK010000263.1 GCA_029858755.1 Thermoleophilia bacterium | reverse complement strand
CCCGCGGACGAGCGCGCGACGAGAACGAGCCCCAGCGCGACGAGGGCGGTGCTGAGCGCGGCCTCGGTCAGGAGGTCGAACCAACCCCGCTGGTTCTCCGACAGCCGAGCGTCTGCCGCCAGAGCGACCACGCACGCAACGGCAACCGCCGCGGCGACGAGCCACGCCCAGATTCTCATCTGGCCATTGTCGTCGCCAGACGGTCCGCCGTCATCGGTGCCACCACCGAAGCGCGCTATCGGGCCGAGCCCGGTGGACGAGCACCGACACGAGAGGTGCCACACCGGGCGGCTCGCGCGTGGACGTCACTCGGAGGGTGGCACGGATAGCCGTAGTATCACCGGGCGATCGAACACACTGACGGGATGGACGGCCTCGCACGGGAAGTCGGCCAGTGAGGTCGCGCGGACACTGCTCACCCATGGCGTCAGAGTTGATCGGCAGCTGGAAGCTCAGGAGCTGCCGCAGAATTACGATGCCAATTTTTCGGAGATCGCAGGTCGGATCGTGATCGAGGCGAGGTTTGAGCCATACACGTGGGCCGAGGCGTATGAGCTGCGTGAAGACGCTGAACTCGGGCGCGATCCGTGGCCGAGGTGGGATGACCTGATCCCATGATCGAAGCGCACTACACGACCACGCAGCTCGCGCGGTTGCTCGCAGCGCACCCAGAGACGATTGGGCGTGCCGCTGCCTCCGGTCGGCTGAAGTCGGTCCGGGTCGGGAGCGAGCGGCGCTACTCCGAAAGCGCGATTCGCGAGTGGCTGGCGAATGGGTCAGACGACGATCGGCGGGCGGCGTGTGTATCCGCAAGCGTGGTCCGCGGTCGTGCCAGATTCGCGTGGCGGGGTTTCCGGCGCAAACGGCGCCGACGAGAGAAGCCGCGGAGAGGATCGAGCTTGACCTTAAGCGACGGAAGGCGCTTGGTCACTTATACGAGGCGCCGGCGATCACCCTCGGTGAGGCGATGGAGCGGCTGCTGGTACGAGTCGAGACGACCGGAGGTATTCGAGAGAAGACCCGCCTGCACTACCGGCAATGCGCGAAGGTCTGGGAGTCGGTAAGAAGCACACGTCTGCCGACGCTGCGCCGGTCAACGGTCGAGGACATAATCCTGGCGAGGGCACAGAAGCACCCGCGTTCTGCGAAGAACGAGCTGGAGCTCCTGAAACGTGTCCTGCACGACGCGAAAGGCCGGGGTCAGCGGGTCGATGAGGCGATCTTTGAGATCGCGCCCGTGAAGCATCGTCCTCGTCGCGGACGCGCGCTGACCGTGTGGGAGCTGTACGAACTCGCGTCGTGGTTCCCCGAGCACACCGCGCGGATGATCTTGATCGCCGGCCAACTCGGTACGCGCCAGAACGTCTGGTTCAACCTGGGGTCAACAGAACGCCTGACAGCATTGTCCGCCCCCCCGTACGTGAGTTAGGCGCCCGGGAATGTGGGGCTCTGTAGTCGCGACAGGTGTCGTCGGGCTTGCCGTTGTCGCCGCGGAATCGGGTGTCAAGCGGCACCGAATAGTGCACCACTTTCAGGCGTCGAAAAGTGCACCACGGGTCCGGCTCCCTGCAGTGGTGAGCCTCCGCTCAGGCGGAGTCGCGTAGCGACGGAGCCTGAGCGGAGGGTGCGATGCCGGTGCCGCGTTCGCGCAGGCGGTAGCTCTTGCCCTTGAGCGTGATCATGGTGGCGTGGTGGACGAGCCGGTCGATGAGGGCGGCGGCGACCATGGCGTCGCCGAGGATCTCGCCCCACTGCTCGAAGCCGCGGTTAGAGGTGACGGCGATCGAGCCGCGCTCGTAGCGCCGGGAGACAAGGGCGAAGAGGAGGTTGGCGGCCTGGCGCTCGAGCGGGAGGTATCCGACCTCGTCGACGACGAGGAGATGGTAGCGCTCGAGCCGACGCAGCTCGTGCTCGAGCTGGTTGCGGTCCTGGGCTTGCTCGAGGCGCGAGACCCACTCCTGCGCGGTCGCGAAAGCAACCCGGGAGCCGTGCTGGCAGGCCTTGAGGGCGAGCGCGATCGCGAGGTGGGTCTTGCCGGTGCCGGGCGGGCCGAAGAAGCAGACGTTGGCGCGCTCCTCGATCCAGGCGAGCTGGGCGAGGTGCAGCAGGAGCGGCTTCTCCGCCGCCGGCTGCACGCTCCAGTCGAAGTCCTCGAGCGTCTTCAAGGCGGGGAAGGCGGCGTGCTTGATCCGCTGGCGGGCGCCGGAGGCGTCGCGGGCGAAGACCTCGGCCTCGAGCAGCGTCTCCAGAAACTGTTCGTACGGCCACTCCTCGGCGCGGGCCCGCTCGGCCGTCTGCTCCAGCCGCTGCAGCACCCTGCGCGCCTTCAGCTTCGCCAGCAGGTAGGGCAGCCGCTCACCGACCTTCGCCCTGCTCATGCGCACAGCTCCGCGTAGTCGGCGAGCTCGGGTGGTGCGACGTCGGGGACGACGAGCGTCGCCGGCGGCGGCGCAGTCGGCGGCTCGGCGCGCATCACCGGCGCCGGCAGCCAGGTGCCCGGCTCGTATGAGCGGCGGTAGCTCGCGACGGTGATCCCGTGCGCGCGGATCCAGACCTCGTCGCGGTTGGAGCGCAGCTCGACCCGCTGCTGCACGAGCGATGCGGGCGCGCGGTAGAAGCAGCCGCCGTGGCGCAGGTAGCCGTCGGCCGGAACGCGCACGATCCGGGCAGCCGACCAGTCGAAGCGCTCCGGCGGCAGCGGGCGCAGCGTGCGCCGCTCCTCCTCGAGCCGCTCGGAGACGAGGAAGCGCCCGCTCGCGTGGCGGCGCCGGTTACAGGCCTCGTCGCGCCAGTCGGCGTACTGCGAGTCGAGCTCGCCCAAGCTGCCGAAGCGACGCGCCGGCCAGAAGCCCGTCTTGAGATAGCGCACCGCCGCCTCGACCGAGCCCTTCTCGCGCGGCGTCCGAGGCGTGCAGGCGTGCGCGTGGAAGGCGTAATGGCCGCGCAGGTGCAGGAAGCGCTGATTCCACACCACCTCGTCTTGGTCGCGTCGGGCGACGACCGAGCGCAGGTTGTCGTACACGCACTCGCGGGGTACGCCCTCCAGCCACTCGAAGGCGCGCGCGTGCCCCTCGAGAAACGACTCGATCGTCATCTCGAAGGAGAAGAAGGCGGTCTGCGCGCCCGAGTAGGGCAGGCTCGCGAGGAGCGCGTACACACGGCGCTCCCGACCGGCCACCTTCGGCCGCGTCGGCATCTCCGCCCAGTCGAGTTGCAGCACCTGCCCCGGCCGGTAGCCGGTCCGCTGCGCCGGGCGCACCAATGGCGGCCGCAGCTCGCGCAACCTGCGGCGCACGACGTCGACCGAGCCGGCGTAGCCGTATCCGCGCAGCACCTCGGTCGCCCGCGGCGCCTTGATCTGCGGCCACTCCTCGACCAGCCGCCGCAACACCGGCACGAGCGGGTCGAGCTGTGACCCGGCCGGCGTGCGTCGGTAGCGCGGCGGCTCCTCGCTCGCCAGCATCCGCGCGACCGTGCGCCGGTTGATCCCCAACCGACACGCGATCTCCCGCCGCGAGAGCCCGTCCGCCGCCAACGTCCTCACCTGCGCCCACTCCAACGCGCTCCGCACCTCCCGACCTCCTCGCCATCGACCCGACCGAACCGCTCGAGCCTGCGAGCCGAGCCGGTCAGATCAGAGCCGAGGCGAGTGGTGCACTTTTCGCTGCCCGATCCCGGTGCAGTACTGGGCGCCGCGCGTCATCGGGCCATCTTCGCCTCGACCACCCACTCGGGCGGATCGCCGAAGAACAGGTCGCACTTCTGGCGCGGCTCCTCCGCGTACGGGATCGACTGTCCCATCGCGACGCCGGGAAGAGCGTCCGCGCGGTTCGGACTTCGTGGAGCATCAGGGCCATCGCCGCATCCTCGGCGTGGGGGCCGATCCCCGGCTGGTACACGCGGCCCGTGCGGCTCGTCCACACGGGACGACGGTAATCAGCGGCCCAAGGGCGGCAGCGCACGCCGGGACAAGGTCGTGGAGCGTGAGCATCATCCGCGCGGCGGGTTGAGGAGCGGCTTGCCCGAGTCGAGCGCCCCGCCCTGGACGCTCCGCTCGATCCCGTACACCCAGGGTGGATCAATCCTGTTCCGTGGATACCGAGACCGAGGCATACCGC
>JAOUEK010000262.1 GCA_029858755.1 Thermoleophilia bacterium | reverse complement strand
TCGTCCACGCGCCCACCGCGGCCGGCCGCTCCGCATCGGCGACGTCTTCGCCGTCCGCGTGCGAGCAAGCGCTCTCGACGGGGCCGCCGGCGACCCGCTGGGGCAGCATGTCGAGCCCATCCTCGCCCCCGACGCCTGGATGCAGCCGCCGATCCACGACGTCACGGCCGACGCCCGGGACGAGGCGAAGCTCGCCTTCTCTGCCGCGGTCACTCCCGCCCTGGATCCCGCCCAGGCGCGGGCGCTCCGCCGGGCCAGGGTCACCGATGAGCCTCCGTCACGACTCGGGTCGGGGACGCGCTGGGCACGGGACCGGGTGCGCTGGCTCGGCGCGACGGCGGCCGTCGCCGTCGCTGGCCTCGCCGTCGGCTACGCCGTCGCTCCGGATGACGGGGCGGCGCCGCCGCCGGCGGAGGTCGTCGGCGTCGAGTCGGGCCCCGGCATCACCGACAGCTCGTTCGCTGCGTTCACCTTCTCGGGTGCCGCGGGCTACGAGTGCCGGCTGGACGGCGCCGGGGCCTTCGAGCCGTGCCCGAGCGCCTACACAGGCCTGGCGGAGGGGGAGCACGCCCTCGAGGTGCGCGCGGCAGGATCACAGATCGTCAGCCGCTACCGCTGGGCGCGGGTCGTTCCTCCCGAGGTGGAGGTCGATGCACCGCGCGTCACGCGGCCGGGGGCAGGCGTCACCATCGCCTTCGCGGCCACGGGCCCGGGCGCCGAGCGCTTCCAGTGCCGGCTCGACGGCGAGCGGTTCACACGCTGCGACTCCGAGCGCTCCCAGTCGTACCCCGCCTCGGCGCTCCCCCTCGGCCCCCACGCCTTCGAGGTCCGTGCCCTCGAGCGCGGCGTCGCCGGCCGGCCCGCGATCCACACCTGGCTCGTGCAGGCGCCCGCCCGCGCGGCCGCGCCGTTCGTCACCATCGAGTCCGGCCCGGGGGTCAGCACAGGGCCCACGGCCCGCTTCGGGCTCTCGGGAGCCGCGCGCTACGCGTGCCGGCTCGACCGGCGAGGGGCCTTCGAGCCCTGCCCGGCCGAGGTCGAGCTCGGCGAGCTCGAGGCGGGAGATCACCTCCTCGAGGTGCGCGGGCTCGACGCCCGGGGCGGCCGTGGAGCCGTCGCCACCTATCCGTGGAGGGTCGTGCTCCCGCCGCTCGCCGCGATCACCGCGACGCCCGACCCGCCGGTCGACGACACCGACCGGCTCGTGTTCGAGTTCCAGGCCGACGACGAGGGGGCGAGCTTCGAGTGTCGCTTCGACGCCGAGGCGTACCGTGCGTGCACGAGCGGGCAGGTCTTCGCGCCCCTCGACGCCGGGCCCCACGCGTTCGAGGTGCGGGCGACGACGGAGGGCGTGGCCGGTGTGCCGGCGATCCACGTCTTCCGCGTCGAGCCCTCCTCGTCTCAGAGCGGGTCTTGACACGACCTTCACGGCGAGCGCACGGACTCGCGGTGACATGCGACCGGCCGGCGGGCGCGGCGCCCTACTCGTCCCCTCCCGGTCGGAGGTCGAAGGGCTCGATCAGCGGGTTCGCGAAGGGCCCCTCGATGCTCTCCGACGCTCCCGGCGCCTCGCCGAGCAGACGCTCGACCGCAGCCTCCTCCACGAGAACCGCGTAGAGGTGGGCGTCGGGGTCGGTGGCGACGACGCCGAACTCCCGGTCGACCTCGTCGCCTCCGAACCCGAACCTGGCGCAGACCTCGTCGAGGGAAGGGGGCGCTCCCTCCCAGGTGATGCTGTAGAGCATCTTCCCCACGGATCGAGTCTATGCCTCCTCGGTCGAACGCCCGCTCGCGGACGTGTCGGTCATCCGGCGCCTCCACATCCGCAGCCGCCCGCGCGGCCGCTGCTCGGGCCCGGGCTCACGGCGTCGCCCGCCGCCCCCTGCGCGAAGCCGAGGAGGAATGCGACCTCCTCCGGGGAGAGGTCGTCCGCCTGTGCTGTTGCGGCGACCATGCCCAGCACCGGGTCGGCGCCCTGGAGCTCGGCGAGCTCCTCCGCCGGCCCCTCGCCGTGGATCGGCGGGATCGGCGGCACCGGCTCCCGGATCGGCGGGATCGGGGGGATCGGCGGTGGCACGGGCAGGCCGCGGCAGAGCCACGGGTAGCGCTTGCAGATGTCGATGCGGGGGCCGCACAGCCACGGGTAGCGGCGGCAGAGGTCGATCACCGGCCGCGTCACGCAGCGCAGCTTGCTTGCGAGCGCGCAGCCGCTGACAACGCCGTAGCCGTGCCGGAAGTCGTACCCCGTCGGGCCGAGGTCCTCGGCGGTGCTCGTCAGCAGGTTGCGGATCGCCGCCGGGCTGGTCGTCGAGTCGGTGGGGTCGTACGGCCGGCCGCTGCGAACCGCGGCGACGACGCCCGAGACGACCGGCGTCGCGGCCGAGGTGCCCCCGTCTGCGGGGTACACCCCGGAGCCACGGAAGTGCGTGTATCCGGAGATGTCCGGCTTGCGGCGCGAGAGTCGCCCGGGGCCGATCGCCGAGTACCCGGCGCGCACCTTCGTGGTATCGACGCCGGCCACGCACGTGACGGCCGGCGAGGAGTTGGCCCCGTAGATTGCCCGCGTCGTCACCGGTGGTGAGCCACAGCGTCCGTCCGGGCAGTCGGCGCCGCAGTTCCCGGCAGCGAACAGAATGTCGGCGCCGGCCCTGGCCAGGGTGACCACGATCCGGTTGAACGGATGGTTGGGGTTGTCGCTGTAGTTCCCCGGGTGCCCGACGGGGAAGTCCCAGCTCGGGTGGAACATCCCCCAGCTGTTGTTGACCACCAGCGAGCGGCACTCACCTGGGCGCCGCGGCGCCCGCATCACGCCGAGCAGGTGGCTGTAGGCGCGAATCGCGTCCGAGAGCAGGCCGCTCATGATCGTCCCTCCAGGCGCTGCCGAGACGGAGTGCAGGAGGGCGATGTCGAGGATCGTGCAGCTCGGCGCTGCGATGCAGACGTCGAAGGCGCACATCGTCCCGTGCCCGACGGGGGCGCTCCCCGGAGTGACGGCCGCGGGGTTCCACGCCCAGCTGCGGCCGGCGTCGAACGTCGGTGTCTTCCCCTTGCTGTTCAGGTAGGCGATGTTGACGCCCGTGTCGACGATGGCGACGAGCACGCCCGACCCGTCGAGCCTGCAGCCGTGCAGCCGCTTCGTGCACAAGAGGCGCTCGACGTCGCTGTCGGTGCCCACGGCCGGCGAGCCGGGACACACGAGCATCGGCTCGATGCCGACATCGGCATAGACACCGACAACGCCTTTCGCCTTTCCGGCCTCCGCCTCGAGGGCGGGCAGGTCCGTCTCGGGAACCGTGCCGCGGATCAGGTACGTCGACGACTCCAACGCCTCGTCGACGGTGACCGCGGCCAGCGTGTCGTAGAGCTCCTCGTCGGGGTGCTCACCGGCTCCCACCACCGGCAACGCGACCGGTGCGAACTCGGCGTCGACGGTGAGCGTCTCGAGCTTGGGAGCAGCCGCGGAATCGAGGGCTTCGGCCTCGCCGGCGGCGACGGCGAGCACGTTGCGTTCGAGCCTCGTCGTGTGGGCGAGCTCGAGGATGACGCGTACATCGGCCATGTCGACCGTCCTTTCTGCGTTCGACGGCAGAGCGCGCGTCGGGCAGACGGCAGGTGAGGCCCGTTCCGCTCACGCCGCGGCTCGCCTGAGGGCGTCACGCCACGACTCGGTTCGCGATCCCACCTCCTCACGCCGCAGGACGAGCGCTGCCGCAAGGCGCGGGACTTGGACCTTCGGCCTTCCACCCTTGCGCCGATCACACCGGGCGTCAATGACCCTTTGCAGGGGTCTTTCGCGTCGCCTGTGGGCCGCGGTCGGCGCCTTGCAGCCGCCGTGCGCAGCCGGCACACCTTCCGTGACACACGAGTGACAGCTGATGTGTAACCGTGGCCCGGATGCGCAGGATCGACGTCGTCATCGACAGCGAGCTCCAAGGGGCGCCGGAGGCCGACTCGTGACGTTCGTCGACAGGTCCTTCTGGATCGCCGAGGCCCTGCCGATGCTCGTGCCGGTGCCCGGGCTCCCCGCGACCCTGGAGGGATGAGAGCCGATGGCCTACGACGAGACGCTCGCCGACCGCATCCGCGACGTGCTCGCCGCCGAGCCCGGGGTCACCGAGCGCAAGAT
>JAOUEK010000261.1 GCA_029858755.1 Thermoleophilia bacterium | reverse complement strand
GCCCGGATGTGCGTTCATCTGGGCATGAACCCGTTCACCGGCATCCACACCGAGATCGACCAGCTGAGCGCTCGGCGCAGCGAGCTGTGGCACCGGCTCTCGACCGGCCGCGACCCCGAGGTGATCGACGAGATCAGGCAGATCGACGAGCGGCTCGCCGAGCTGTGGGATGCACACCGCGCCGAGCGTGCGCGCATCCGCTTCGGCGAGCGCGAGGCGATCGTCAAGCGAGCCCGTGCCGAAGAGCGCCTCGAGCGCGCCGCCTAGTCGATCCACTGCTTCCCCCCGCGACGGCGCGGCTCCCCGCCGCGCCGTCGCCGTAAGATCAGGCCGTGCCACTGCGACGGCAGCGATTGGACGACGGCAGCCAACCCGACGAGGCGGCGCTGCTGCGCGAGCAGCGCGAGGTGCTGGACAGCCTGCGCGCGCAGCTGACGGAGCGCGTGCAGGCGGTCGAGGCGCGAGAGCGCGAGCTCCGCGAGGCGATCGTGCAGGCACGGGCCGGCAAGCTCCCGCCCAACCCCGGGCCACGGCCGCAGCACGAGGTCGACGCGGTCGCCCGCGCGCGCCTGGAGGAGGTCGAGCGCCGCGAGCGCGCTGTTGCCCAGCGCGAGCGCGCGCTCCGGGAAGCCGAGCGGGAGGCCGCCCCCCGAGAGCGTGACGAGGACACCGCGGGCATCCCTGCCGCCGACGCGGAGCGCGCGCGTCGACTCGACGCCCGCGAGCGGGAGCTCGCCCGCCGCGAGGCGGAGCTCACCGAGCGCGAGGCGCTCCCCGCCGCCGAGCCCGGGCACGAGCAGCTGCGAGTGATCGAGCGCCGGCGCGCCGAGCTGAAGGAGGCCGAGCAGCTCTTCCTCCGCACGCGGGAGGAGCTGGCCGCGCGGAGCGAGGCGGTCGCCGCCCGTGAGCGGCTCGTCGGGCAGCGCGAGCGCGAGCTCGACGAGCGCGAGGACGCGGCCGGCTGGGACCGCCCCGACGTCGCCGAGCTGGAGGCCCGGCTACGCCGCCTCGAGCAGCAGGGCCGCCGCATCCCCGACGTCGAGCAGACGCAGGGCTTCAGCGGCGGCTTCCGCAAGCTCAAGGAGGAGGGCACACGCCGCACCGGCGGCCCGTAGCCCGCCCGGCCGCCCTCTACACTTCCACCGCTGGGGCGTTAGCTCAGTTGGGAGAGCGTCGGCTTTGCAAGCCGAAGGTCACCGGTTCGAGCCCGGTACGCTCCATAGGCGCGGACGACGTCTCGGAGCGGGGGCCCGCCCGACGGCGATATGGCACGCGAGGATCGGGGAGACTGATGCCCTCCCGTCGCGCCGCGATGATCGACCTCCGCTCCGACACCGTCACGCAGCCGTCGGCCGAGATGCGCCGGGCGATGGAGAGCGCGGCCGTCGGCGACGACCAGTTCGGCGAGGACCCGAGCGTCAACCGGCTGCAGGAGCTCGTGGCCGGGCTGCTCGGCAAGGAGGCGGCGCTCTTCGTGCCGACAGGGCACATGGCGAACCAGCTGGCGCTGAAGCTGTTCACCCGCCCCGGCGACGACGTGGTCGTCGGCCGCGAGAGCCACGCCGTCTGGCACGAGACGGGGGCGGCCGGCGCGAACGCCGGCGTCCAGTTCACGGAGGTCGGCGGCGGCGGCCTCTTCACCGCGGACGAGCTGGTCGCCGCGATCAAGCCGCGAGGGCACCTCGTGTTCCCGCCGACGACGCTGGTGGAGGTCGAGAACACCCACAACCGGGGCGGCGGCCTCGTCTTCGCGGCGGACGAGCTGGAGCGGATCGGCGCGGCCGCGCGCGAGCACGGCCTCGCCTCGTACCTCGACGGCGCCCGGCTCTTCAACGCCGCCGTCGCGCGAGGCGACGACCCCGCCGCGCTCGCCGCGCCCTTCGACCTCGTCGCGATCAGCCTTTCCAAGGGCCTCGGCGCGCCGGTCGGGTCGGTGCTCGCCGGGCGCGCGGCCGACATCGCGGCGCTCGTGCGCTACCGGCGCATGCTCGGCGGGGCGATGCGGCAGGCGGGCGTCATCGCGGCCGCCGGGATCGTCGCCGTCGAGCGGAACGTCCCGCGCCTCGCCGACGACCACGCGAACGCCCGCCTCGTCGCCGAGACGCTCTCCGGCTCGCCGCACGTGCTCCTCGACCTCGACCGCGTCGAGACCAACATCGTCGTCCTCCACCTCGCCGACGGCGCGCCCGACGCCGCGGCGGTCGTCGCCGCCGCGCGCGAGCGCGGCGTCCTCGTCCTGCCGTTCGGGCCGCGCACGATCCGCGCCGTCACCCACCTCGACGTCGATCGCGACGCCTGCGGGGAGGGCGCGGACGCCCTCGTGGACGCGATCGCGAGCCTCGCCCGCTGACGACTGTAGGGCCGGGGGCGGGGGCCGGTCAGCGTACCGTGAGCACGACGTTGCCGACCTTCTGGTGCGTGTCGACGTACCGGTGCGCCTCGGCGACGTCCTCGAGCGGGTACGTGCGGTCGATCACGGGGCGGTACTCGCCTCGCTCGAGCCACTCCGCGAGGGCGAGGACGTCCTCTCTGCGGTAGCGGACGATCCCGAGCTTCGCACGCCTCGTGAACAGCGAGAGGAGCGCGTCATGCCAGAGGAAGCCCGGATCGGTCGTGACGTAGATGCCGCCCGCCGCCACCGAGCGCCGGCAGCGCAGGAACGAGTGCTTGCCGGCGGCGTCGAAGACGACGTCGTAGACCTCGCCGGTCCGAGTGAAGTCCTCGCGCAGGTGGTCGACCACCTCGTCCGCGCCGAGCGCGCGCATCAACTCGACGCTGGCGGTAGGGCACACGGCGGTGACGTGCGCGCCGTGATGCTTGGCGACCTGCACCCCACCCACGCCGATCGAGCCGGAGGCGCCGTTCACGAGCACACGGTCGCCCTCCTGCACGCGGCCACCGAGGAGCGACATCGCGCTCAGCGCGCCGTCGGCAACCCCGGCCGCCTCGACGTACGACATCCCGTCGGGAATGCGGGCGATCACGCCCGACTGGCCGACGCACACATACTCGGCGTTCGTGCCCGCGCCGATGCCGAACACGCGGTCGCCGACGGCGTACTCGGTGACGGCAGAGCCGACCTCCTCGACCTCTCCGGCGAGCTCGAGCCCGACCCTGCCCGTCCTGGGGCGGAAGAGGCCCGTGACGAAACGGCTGACGAGGTACTCGGCGCTGCGGAGCCCGCAGTCGCTTCGCGTCGCGCTCGACGCATGCACGCGGACCAGGACCTCGTCCTCGTCCGGGACGGGCTGCGGTACCTCCTCCACGCGCAGCACCTCGGGCGGCCCGTAGCGGTCGAGCGTCACGGCTCTCATCCGCTCCCCCTCCTCGTTCCCCGGGCCGCGATCGGCGCCCCGTGCCGCCACCTGCGGCCGGCGCGGTAGAGCTCGGCCGGCCTGCCGCCGCTCGCGCCCGGCTGCGCCCGTCGGCCCGTCGGGACGACCCAGCCGCTCACGGCGAGCAGGCTCCGCCGGAAGTTGGCCGGGTCGAGCCGTACCCCCCAGACCTCTTCGAAGACCGCGCGCAGCTCGGTCAGCGTGAACGTCGGGCCGACGAACGCCGTCGCCATGCCGGTCAGCTCGAGGTCGACCCGCACCTGCGCGACCGCGTCGCGCAGGATCCGTGCGTGATCGAACGCGAGCTCGACCTTCCCGCCGAGAGCCCTGGCGACGGGGACGAGCGCGGCCTCTGCGGCGTCCGTGCCCGCGGCGAGCGACCGCACCGCGCGGAGCACTGCGAGATAGGCGACCGTGACCACGTTCATACGTGGGTCGCGCCCGGGGTCGCCGTAGGCGCCGAACTGCCGCAGGAGGCTCGCGCCGTCGACGCCCGTCTCCTCTAGCAGCTCCCGGTGCGCCGCCTCGTCGAGCGTCTCGTCCGGTCGCTTGAAGCCGCCGGGGATCGCCCACATGCCCTCGAACGGCGGAACGCCTCGGCGCACGAGGAGGACGTGCAGCCGACCCTGAGACATCGTGAGGACGACCACATCGACCGTGACCGCGAAGGAAGAAGACGCCGAGGGGTCGTAGGTTTGGGTCTCCACAACCATTTCACGGTAGCACGATTTAGGTTACATCGACCAATACCTGTACTGGGAATGCGTGCGACGAGCGACACGTCTCGCGCCCCG
>JAOUEK010000260.1 GCA_029858755.1 Thermoleophilia bacterium | reverse complement strand
CAAGAGTCGCCGTCCCGAGGATGATCGTGATGCGCTTTCGCACGTGTCCCTCCCTGTTCGGATGCATGTGCCAGGGAGTCTCCGTCCAGGATCTTGTGCCGGACTTGCCGCTTCGTTACGAAAGGCTGAAACCGTCGCCGCCCTGCTCCGACGAGCTGTCGCGGGACGGCTGACGCCGCGCGCTCACGCACACAGGACACGAGTGACGCGCGCCTTGCGGCTGCGTCGGGACGTGGTCTCCAGCGTCTCGTCACGCGCGAGACCTGCGTGCTCGTCGCCGAGCCGGCTGCGGTGGTGACCGTGATCGGGCGCCGTCGGGGGTCACCGTGGCCGTGCTGCGTCGCCGGTGCGCCCCGGCGACGCGCTGCGGTCTGCGCTAGCCGCCGGCGCGGTGCTCCGGGGTGGGCTTGAGGCGCCGCACGTAGCCCACGGCTTCCGGCGGGCACGCCGCGTGGAACCAGCCGCCCACGCCGTAGACGAGCTGCGACCCGCCCATCGTCCTCGCCTCGGCGCTCTCGACCGCGTACACGACGCTCTTGTCGCTGGGATCCACGATCTCGCCGCAGTACGGGCAGCGCGTGTGTGGCCAATCGCTCATGTCACCCAGAGTAGGGGGTGGGGCAGATCGCCTGCCGGCTCCGTGGGCGCGTCCGCCGCATCGACGTCTCGTGCCTGTCGCCGGGAGGAGCCTCGCGCTGCTTCTGGACTCAGGCGGTGTGGGCGTCGTGCCGATCGCGATGGGCCGCGGGGCCCGCGCTCAGACCGATTCTCGGAGCGCGGCCGCCGCAGCCTGCAGGCGGGCACTCACCTCGGCGAGCTCTCTGGCGGCGAGGTCGATGCGCTCGTGCTGGATGTCCGCACGCTCTTGCTGGCTGGCACTGCTCTCGCGAAGCGACTTGAGCTGGATGCCCATCTGCTCGACCGTGCGAGTGAGTTCCGCAAGCTGCCGAGCGATCATCGCCGTGTCCTGTTCCGCGGTCATCTTCCGCCCGGGGCGGAGTATGTCATGCGCTCGTGTGCGGTTGGGAGGGGCGACGGGCGGTCACCCCTCCCGGCTCCCTACTACTTGGGCTGCGCGCCGATCTGCTTGAGCAGCGTCAGCGAGTCGAAGTAGTGGCGGCACTCCCGGACCTTGTCGCCGGCGAAGGTGTAGACGAGGGCGGCGGGCGTCTCCTGACGCTTGCCCGAGGCCGGGATCGTCCCTTCCGGGGTCGCGAGCGGGCCTGTGTGCGTACCCTTCCATGTCACCTCGAGGACAGCCTTGTCGCCGCTGGCAACGGAGCGTGTCACGGTGCCGACGACATCGGGGAACGCAGTCTTCCAGCCCTTGAAGAGCTCGACGATCTGCTCCGGGCCCTCGACCTTGCGCTGGGTTCCGACCTCGTCGTAACGGGCGTCGGGGGCGAGGACTCCTCGCATGAGATCCCAGTCGCCGCTACTGAAGGCGTCGATCTGCGTGCGGGCCAGCTTGACCATCTCGTTGGTCTTCTCGGCCTCGGTCAGGATTGCAGTCATCACGTGCTCCTCTCGTCGATCACGCAGCCCGAGCGTCGGCCTCGGACGGCGTGCCGCCATCGGCTGTCTCGGCCTAGCGGAGTTCGATCAGGACAGGAGAGCCCGAGCGGGCTCCCTGCTGCGCTGAGGTCGGTGTGACAGCCGAAGATCGAAGTGCGAAGCCTCAACGTCATCAAGGCAACCCACGCGCTCATTCACCATAGCTGCGATCTGGACGCGCTGTGTTGCGTCTCAAGAAGACGCCCTGCGGCGCCCGCCACGCGCGGCGAGCCCTTTGGACGCGCTGTAGCCCTTCGGTGTCAGGTCTTGCATTCCCGCAGCTCGCTCCGTCGAAGGCGCCGACTCACCGTCGAGTAGTGGCATCCCAGGTGCTCGGCGATCTCGCCGAGCGTGTAGCCGTAGGTGCGGTACGCGGCAGCGACCGGATCCTCCGCACTCGCGAAGATCTCGCTCAGAGGAGGCCGCAGCGGCTGCCAGTGTGCTCGCGGAACCTCGGGAATGGGCTCGATCGCAGCAGTCCGCTCGCGGATGAACGCGTCCTCGGCGAAGTAGAGACCGCCGACCGGCAGCGGACGCTCCCCGAGTCCCTCCTCCACGAACACCTGCAGCCGCGCCCGCGCGCCCGCATACTCATCCCCGAGCCGGGCAAGCACCCAGTCCACCGTCAGCCACTCCGGGCGCGACGCAAGCCCGAGCAGGGCGGGGTAGCTCGACCACGCGTACGCCTCCGGCGCCGGACAGAGGGGCGGCACGGTTCGCATCGGGTTGAGCGCGAGGTAGCGGATCAGCTCCAGCAGGTACGCGTCCTTCTCGACCAATTCGGCGCCATAGCGCCCCTGGAACAGGTGCCCGACCCGCTGCCGCCGCCTGTTGAACCAGCGGCTGTAACAGCCGTTGAGATGACGCATCCCGATCGGCAGATTCGCCCGCGGCGTCTCGAGCAGCAGGTGATAGTGGTTGCCCATCAGGCAGTACCCGTGGCAGACCCAGCCGTAACGCTCGACCGCCAGCGCAAGCTGCTCCAGGAACCCCTCGAAATCAGCCGAGTCGCGAAAGATGCGCTGCCGCTCGTTCCCGCGAGCCGTGACGTGATACACCGCCCCGGGATAGAGAACACGAAGCGGCCGCGTCACGACCAACGACGCTAGCGCCGAAGCACTCACGCGACTGCAACGAAACACCCACAACGGCGAACGCGGGAATGCAAGACCTGACACCGGTTCCCCCGCCACCGTCCGTTGCTGCAAGATCCGTGAGATTCCAGCGGCGACGAGGAGGGAGCCCGTGATGACGAGCCCGGACGAGTCCCCAGCGGCGGAGATCGACGCGACCATCGCCGAGCTCGGCGACTGGCGCGGCGCGCTGCTCGCCCGGCTGCGCGAGCTGATCCACGTGGCGGAGCCCGAGGTCGTCGAGGAGGTCAAGTGGCGCAAGCCGTCCAACGACATGCGGGGCGTGCCGGTCTGGTCGCACGGCGGCATCATCTGCACCGGTGAGACGTACCGGGACAAGGTGAAGCTCACCTTCGCCCGGGGAACGTCGCTGCCGGATCCGGCGGGCCTCTTCAACGCGAGCCTCGGCGGGAACATGCGGCGCGCGATCGACTTCTTCGAGGGCGACGCCGTCGATGAGGAGGCGTTCGTCGGGCTCGTTCGGGCGGCGGTCGCGACGAACGACACGTAGAAGCGCGCCGCTCTCGAATGACGTGGCGAAGGCCGTGCGACGGCGCGACGCGTCGCGCCCGCCGCTGCGGCATGATCGGCGCATGGACTTCGCCGACGTCGTGCGCCGCCGGCGGATGATCCGCAACTACACCGACGAGCCCGTGGAGCGCGCGGTGCTCGCGCGGATCATGCGGCGCGCTCGCTCGGCACCGAGCGCCGGGTTCAGCCAGGGCGTCCGCTTCGTCGTCGTCACGGAGGCCGCCACACGCGCCCGGATCGCGGCGCTCGCCGACGAGCCGTACTACGTCGAGCACGGCTACGAGCCGTGGATCTCGCATGCCCCCGTGCACGTCGTCGTCGCCCTGCGCGAGCAGGACTACCACGACCGCTACACGGAGCCCGAGAAGCTCGAGGACGGCGAGGAGATCGAGTGGCCGGCGCCGTGGTGGTGGGTCGACGCCCGTGTGTGTGGCGTCAGTAGGACGGTGTCAGGTCTTGCGTTCGCGCATCGCGCTCCGTCGCAGGCGCCGACTCACCGTCGAGTAGTGGCATCCCATGTCCTCGGCAATCTCACCAAGCGTGTAGCCGTAGGTGCGATACGTGAATGCAAGACCTGACGCCGGTTCCTCTCCGCAACCCGTGCGGTGACGAGCGCCTCCCGCCCGTCCGGCAGCACGACCACGTCACCGGGCTCCACGTTCGGGGCCGGGTGGTCGAGCAGGCCGAGGTCATTCATCTCGGTGTCGTGAAGGCGGTAGCGGTACGACGTGGCGGACACGAAGGGAAGGTACCGCCGCGGTACGGCCCGCCCCGCCGCCAGCTCCGGGCAGAACCGCGCGCACAGGAGCCAAGGGCGGCGGCGGAGGCTGCCACCGCGCCAGGGACTCTGAACAGGCTGCGGGCGGCTCAGTGGCCGCCCGCAGCCCCAAGCTAGCCGTCTCCCTGAGGAGGATGAC
>JAOUEK010000002.1 GCA_029858755.1 Thermoleophilia bacterium | reverse complement strand
GCGGTCTCCGGCACCGTCTGCGTCGCCGATCACGCGGAGCAGCGGCAGCTCGCTGGAGGGGGGAACACTCACCGGTCTCTGAAGTGAAACAGCGTTTCCCTTTTGCTGTCAAGCGCGAACGGTGCCAGACTTCCGCCATGGAGACAGCGCCGCGCGCGTTCCCCGTCGAGCCGATCCGGGCCACGCGAACCTTCGAGGCGGCCACCGAGCACCTCACCGAGGCGATCGAGCGAGCCGGCCTGCGACACGGCGACCGGCTGCCCAGCGAGGCCGCACTGGCGGCCGCGCTCGGCATCTCCAAGCCGACGCTGCGCCAGGCGCTCCGCGTGCTCGAGATGTCGGGCCTGCTCGCCGTGCGGCGCGGCAAGGGCGGCGGCATCGTCGTCACCAGCGACCTCGTGCCGGCGTTCGCGATCTCCAGCCAGGTCGCCGTGGAGGAGTCCGCCGCCGTCGACGCCCTGCGGGCGAGGCGCGTGCTCGAGCGGGCGGTCGTGCTGGAGGCCGTGGAGACGTCGACCGCCGACGACTACGCGGAGCTCGAGCACACCGTCGACCTGCTCGAGAGGCACCTGGGCGAGCGGTCGAGCGTCATGCGCGCCGACGCGATGTTCCACCGGGCGCTCGTGCGCGCCTGCCACAACGCCACCGTGCAGGCGGCGATGCGCGGCGTGGCGCGCGGGCTGGCGCCGCTCCGCGACGCGTACTCGGGCGGGCTCGCGACCGACCGCGCCACGCTCGACGTCCATCGCCGCCAGCTCGACGCGATGCGCCGCCGCGACCACGTGGCACTCGACCGCGTGCTGGACGAGCACTTCCGCATGCTCGAGGACGCGTTCGCGGCTGCGATCGGGCGCGACCCCGAGGATCTCGTCAGACGAGCACGGTGACCGCGTTCCGCTCCGCCTCGAAGACGGCGCCGCCGACGTCGCCGAGGTCCTCGCCGTCCACCTGCAGCGGCAGCGGCACGTCGCAACGAACGACCAGCCGGTCGAGGTCGTGCGCCCTGCGCACGCCGCGGTCGCCCGCTCCGCGGTAGGCGGCGAGTGCGAAGCGTGGCAGCGACCACGGCGTGAGCCGGACCGGCGCGACGAGGTCGAGGCCGCAATCGAAGGAGGCCTCCCGCGCCACGCGCAGGCCGAGCCGGCCCAGATAGGTGTAGGGGGAGCAGTTGGCGACGAGCGCGAAGGCCGCGCGCCCGAGACCCTCGACCTCGAGCACGGGCTCGAAGCGCCCCTGCCGGCCGAGGACGAGGCGTGCCGCCGCGCCCGCGAAGGCACGGTCGCCCGGGCGCCGCCCGTCTGGGGCCCGGCCCAGCAGGTCGACGGCGCGAACCAGCTCGGCGTCGAGCCCCACGCCCGCGTTGAAGCCGAACCGGCGCCCGTCGACGCGCCCCAGGGAGATCCGGCGCGTCGACCCCGCTGCGATGCGCGCCGCGGCGGCCTCCGCCTCCCGTGGCAGGCCGAGTGCGCGCGGCAGCACGCTCGTACCGCCACCCGGGACGAACCCGAGCGGGGTCTGATCGCGCACGCCGTTCAGCACCTCGTTGAAGGTGCCGTCGCCACCGAAGGCGACGATCGCCTCGACCGAGCCCTCGAGCTCACGGGCGATCTCGGTCGCCTCCCCGGGACGCACCGTCCTCAGTGTCCGCACCGGGTGTGGAAGCACAGCCTCGACGCGCGCCACGCTCTCGTCGCTGACCCTGGACGCCATCGGGTTGACGACGAGCGCCCAGGTCACGCGCCGCCCCCGTGGGCGTAGGATCGCCCCCGCCAGGAGACCGTGCCGCGGACCCGGTCGATCGAGGAGGCGAGCGAGCAGAGTGCGAGCACGACCGAGCCGAGCGGGAGCGTGAGGCGGTACGGCGCGGGCGTGGGGCAGATCGGCTCCACGTCGAGGCGCGCGACGAGCTGCGCGATCGCCGCCGCGGCGGCGACCCCACGCCTCGGACCCACGAGGCCGACGACCGGCCAGACGGAGACGGCCGCACCCAAGCCCGCGGTCGCCATCGCGAGCCCGAGCGACCCGCGGGCGAGCCCCAGCGACGTGTTCTTCCGCCAGCCTCGCCAGACCTCGCGGGCGCCGACGTACATGCGCACGCGCACCCGGCCGCCACTCGACGCGAGCGTCAGCGGCCGGCCCGCCGCCTTCAGCCGCTCGGCGAGCGCCGCGTCCTCGACGAGCGAGTCGTGGACGGCCGCGTGCCCACCGGCGGCCTCGTAGGCCGTGCGCTCGACGAGGATGAACCCGCCCGCCGCGATCGCAACGGGGACGCGGGGCGACCTGACGAGCGGGCCGGGGGCGACGAAGGAGCGGATCAGCACAGCCGCGGCGGGCTGCACGACGCGCTCCGCGGCGGTCCCCGTCTCGAGCACCGGGAGCAGCGTCACGCCGCCCCCCTGCCGATGGCCGAGCGCGAGGGCGAGCGCGCGGCCCACCGTGTCCGGCGCGTGGCGCACGTCGGCGTCGGTGAACAGCAGCCAGTCGCCGGTGGCACGCTCGGCGCCCTGCACGCACGCCCAGGACTTCCCCACCCAGCCGTCGGGGAGCGGGGCGCCCTGGAGCACCGTCACCCCGTCGTCGGCGGCGGCCCGGGCCTCGGCGGCCGTGGCGTCGTCCGACTCGTCGTCGACGACGACGACCTCCACGTCGCGGTACTCCTGGTCGGCGAGCGACGCGACGGCGGCCCTGATCCCGCGCTGCTCGTTGCGCGCGGGGACGATCACCGAGACGCGGGGGCCGGACACGGCCGGCTCGACGTCGTCGAGCGTCAGGCGGCACCGCCGGTCGAGCAGCGCGACCGCGGCGGCCCAGCCCCAGGCCGCGAGCGAGAAGAGCGCCAGCGCACGCCGCACGCTGCGAGCGTAGTACGTGCCGGCGTACGATCGGCGGCATGGAGCGAGAGCGCGCGCCTCACGACCCCGACCGCGTCGTCGCGCTGCGGCGGGACGCCCTGCGGCGCGCCGGGTACACCGAGCAGCAGGCCGAGGCGCTCGCGCGACGGCTGGACGTCGATCTGCAGGCGGCGCTCGCGCCGCGGCGGCAGGGGCTGCCGCCCGACGTCGCCTTCGACCTGGCGAACGGCGGCGGGCGAACCGTCTTCTGAGAGGACGGCAGGCGGGCTGAGGCCGAAGCCTCACCCCCGGGGCGCGACCGCACGAGTCGGCGATAGACCCGGGGTCAGGCCTTCAGCCTGACCCCGCCGTTCGCTCGCCTACTGGGCCTCCGCGCTCAGCCGGGCCCCGGCGTCGCGTACCCTCGCCACCCGTCGACGAGGATGGCGAGGAAGCGGTCGGCGAGGCGGTCGGTGTCGGTGCCCGGCCGCAGCCACGTGTACGCCCAGTTGGCGGCGGAGAGCACGAGCAGCGCGGCCGCCTCGGCGTCGAGGTCGGCGCGGAGCTCAGCCTGCTCGACGCCCTCTCGGAACAGCGCCTGCCACCGCTCCTCGTAGCGGCGGCGCGCCACCCGGATCTCTTCGAGGGCGCCTCCCTCCAGGAACCGCCACTCGCGGGTGAAGACCGTGGCCACGTCGAGCTGCGCGGCGACGACGCGAAGGTGGGCGCGCAGCGCGTCGCGGATGCGGTCGACCGCGGTCGCGTCCTCGGCCACCGCGTCGAGCGCGTCGTGGAAGGCGGCCGCGCCCCCCCGCATCGCCTCCACGAGCAGCGCCTGCTTCGAGTCGGTGAGGGAGTAGAGCGACCCCTTCTGCACCCCCATCGCCGCGGCGATGTCCGCCATCGACGTCCCGTGGTACCCCCGCTCCGCGAACAGGCGGGCCGATGTCCGGACGAGCTCGTCGTGTCTCGCGCTCACCGCTACGATGCTACCGACCGTTCGGAAGGAGAGCTCGTGTCGGACACGCGAGAGCAGGAGTTCCTCGAGTACGTCCAGGGTGGCGGGCAGGTGGAGACCCACGACTGGATGCCGGAGGAGTACCGGAAGCGGCTGATCAAGTTCGTGGAGATGCACGCGAACTCCGAGCTGATGGGCGTGCTCCCCGAGCGGGACTGGATCCTGCGCGCGCCGACCCTGCAGCGGAAGCTCGCGCTGACCGCGAAGATCCAGGACGAGGTCGGCCATGCGCAGCTGATCTACCGGGTGGTCGAGGATCTCGGCAAGCCGCGCGACGACTGCCTCGACGACCTCCTCTCCGGCCGCTCGAAGTTCCACAACGTCTTCCACTACCCGACGCGCACCTGGGGCGACGTGGGCGTGATCGCCTGGCTCGTCGACGCGGCAGCGATCATCTCGCAGAAGGCGCTGCTCAAGTGCTCGTACGGGCCCTACGCCCGGATCATGAAGCGGATCTGCTGGGAGGAGTCCTTCCACGTCCTCCACGGCCGCGACGTGGTGCTCGCGCTCGTCAACGGCACCGACCTGCAGCGGGAGCTCGTGCAGGAAGCGCTCGACCGCTGGTGGGTGCCGCTGATGATGTTCCACGGCACCCCCCTCCCCGCCGAGGACGACCCCATGCTGCACTGGCGCATCAAGAGCCAGGCGAACGAGGGCGCCCGCCAGCAGTTCCTCGAGGGGTACGTGCCGCAGGTGCGCGAGCTCGGCCTGACCCTGCCCGACCCGAAGCTGCGCCGCCGCGAGGACGGCACCTGGGAGTACACGGAGCCCGACTGGGACGAGCTGATGTCGGTCGTCTCCGGACACGGGCCTGCCTCCGCGGAGCGGCTCGCCTTCCGGCGGCTGTCCCGGGCCGAGGTGGACTGGGTCTCCCGCGTCGTGCTCGCCGAGGCGGCCTGAGGCCAGGCCGATGCCCGACCGGATCTACGAGGTGTTCAGGATGGAGCGCAAGGGGCAGCCGCTGCAGCACGCCGGCTCCTTCCACGCGCCCGACGACCGCTTCGCCGAGGCGTACGCACGGGAGTTCTACGCGCGGCGCCACGAGTCGGCGGCCCTGTGGGTCGTGCCCCGGAGCGCCGTGACCACGATCGAGGACTTCGGCGACGAGCTGGACACGAGCTACCGTCGCGTCGACGGCTACTCCCTGAAGGTGCGACTGCGCGAGGCCCGGCGGCGGGTGGCGGAAGGCGGATGAGCGCGCGCGCCGACCTCCTCCTCGAGCTGGCCGACGACGAGCTGATCCTCGGCTGGCGGGACTCGGAGTGGACGGGGATCGCCCCCTTCCTGGAGGAGGACGTCGCCTTCTCGTCGATCGCGCAGAACGAGATCGGTCACGCCCGCGCCCTCTACGAGCTGGCGGCCGCCGAGCTCGGCACGACCGCCGACGAGCTCGCCTTCGACCGTGCCCCGGACGAGTACCGCTGCGCGCCGCTCGTCGAGCTGCGTCGGCTCGAGTGGGCGCGGACGATCGCCAGGCACTGGCTGTACGAGACCGCGGACGCGATCCGCCTGGAGGCGCTCAAGGGCTGCGACGACATCGAGCTGGCGGGGCTCGCCGCGAAGATCGACCGCGAGGAGCTCTACCACCGCATGCACGCGGAGATGTGGGTCGACCGGCTGCTCGGGTCGGACGAGGGGCGCGCCAAGCTCGACGAGGCTCTCGTCGAGCTGTGGCCGTACGCGCTCGGCGTGCTCGACGACGACCTGCGCCCCGAGCTCGTGCGCCGGGTCGAGGATCGGCTGGGGCGGACGATGCCCGCCGCCGAGCCGGTGCGGCGGGGCGACCACGTGGCCGAGCTCCGCGAGCTGCTCGAGGAGATGACCAGCGTGCGCCGCTCCGCTCCCGGGGCCGAGTGGTAACCGCCGACGCCGTCTGGCGGACGCTCGAGGAGATCCCCGACCCGGAGATCCCCGTGATCTCGCTCGTCGACCTCGGGGTCGTGAAGCGTGTCGACGTCTCCGACGAGGGAGTGCGGGTCGAGTTCACGCCGACGTTCATGGGCTGCCCCGCGCTCGACGCGATGACGCGGGCGATCCGCGAGCGGGTCGAGGCGCTCGGAGCACCGTGCGAGGTGCTCGTCGTCAACGACGACTCGTGGTCGACCGACCGCATCAGCGCCGTCGGGCGCGAGAAGCTCAGGGCAGCGGGCTTCGCTCCGCCGCCGCTCCGCTCCGAGGGGACGCCGAGCCTCGTGCAGCTCGAGCGCGGGCCGTTCCGCTGCCCCTGGTGCGGCTCGACCGAGACGCGGCTCGAGAACATCTTCGGGCCGACGGCGTGCCGCTCGATCCGCTACTGCACGTCCTGCAGCCAGCCGTTCGAGCAGTTCAAGACGATCTGAGCTACGGAGGCCCCGTGACCGCTCGCCACGGGCCGCCGCCGCGCCCGGGATAGGCTCCCGCACATGGCGCTCGTCCAGGCCCGCGGGCTGACGAAGACCTACGGCCCGGTTCGCGCCCTCGACGACGTCACGTTCGAGATCGGCGAGGGGATCACCGGCATGCTCGGCGCGAACGGTGCCGGCAAGTCGACCTCCTTGAAGTTGTTCATGGGGTTGCTCGAAGCGGACTCCGGCACGGTCGAGGTGCTGGGGCGAGACCCGCGCCGCTCACCCGACGGCCGAGCCCGCGTCGGCTACTCACCCGAGCACGACTGCCTGCCGCGCGCCGTGTCGGCGGCGGAGTTCCTCGGGTACATGGCCGAGGTCTCCGGTCTCCCGCGGACGGCTGCACGCCTTCGGGCATCCGACGTCCTGCGGCACGTCGGCCTGTTCGAGGAGCGCTACCGCCCCATGGGCACGTACTCGACGGGCATGAAGCAGCGCGTGAAGCTCGCGCAGGCGCTCGTGCACGACCCGGCGATCGCCTTCCTCGACGAGCCCACCGCGGGACTCGACCCGCTCGGACGGCGCGAGATGCTCGACCTGATCCGCCGCGTCGGGCACGAGTTCGGGATCAGCATCGTCGTCTCCACCCACCTGCTGGGCGACGTCGAGCGCACCTGCGACGCGGTGGTCGTGCTCGATGCCGGGCGCCTGCTGCGCACGGGAGCAGTCTCCGGCTTCATCGAGGAGACCGAGGCGATCCTCGTCGACGTGGCCGAGGGTGCGGATGCGCTCGCCGCAGCGCTCACGCGGCGCGGGCTCGCGCCGCGCGTCCACGGCAGCCGCCTCGTGCTCGAGGGGGCGTCCGGCGGTGACTACGACGAGTTGCGCGACGCGATCGTCGAGTCCGGGGCCCTCCTCTACCGGCTCGCCCCCGAGCGCCAGACGCTGGCGGACGTGTTCGCGCCGCCGGCGGCGGACGCAGAGGCGACGACGTGAGCGACGGCACCGCGGAGGTCTTCGACCTCGGCTACCAGCCCTACGAGGGTGAGCGCACCGGCCGTGGCGCCCGCCGTATCGCGATCTGGCGCGACGGCGTGCGGGTCTCGCTCGGCCTGGGGCGCGGGGCCTCGGCGAAGGTCGCGCCGTGGCTCCTGATCGCGCTCGCGCTGGTGCCGATGGTCGTGCTCGTCGTGATCTCGGCGTTCATGTCCCCCGCGCAGGAGGCGGCGGACGAGTTCGAGCTGCCGTCGTTCGCGGAGTACTACGAGTTCGCGATCGTCCCCATCGGGCTGTTCGCGGCCGTCGTCGGGCCGCAGCTGCTCTGCCCCGACCGCCGCGACGGGGTGCTGACCCTGTACGCCGCGCGCCCGATCACGTCGGCCGACTACCTCGGCTCCCGTTGGCTGGCCTTCTTCACCGTCTCCGCCGGCGCCGCCGTCCTCCCGGAGCTCGTCCTCTACGCGTGGAACGCGCTCGATGCCCGCAGCACCGGCTCGTTCCTGGCCGACTCCTGGGACGTGCCGCTGCGCGTCCTGCTCGCGGGCGGCATGGTGGCCGCGGCCTTCACCACCCTGTCGCTGCTGATGGCGACGTTCACCGGTCGCCGCGCGTACGCGGCGGTGGCGACCCTGGCCGTCGTGCTCGTCGGCTCGGCCGTCGGTGGGATCGCGGAGGACGACTTCTCGGGACGGGCCGCAGACGTGGCGTCACTGGTCGGGCTGCCACAGGTCGTGGTCGCAGCCGCGCGCTGGGTGCTCGCCGACGAGCAGTCCGGCCGGCCGTTCGGCGGCATCGTCTACGCCGGCTGGCTGGTGCTGCTCACCCTGGGCCTGGCCCTGGCGCTGCTGCGGCGGACACGGGGGCTGATGCTCGGATGAGCGCCGTGGCGCGCACGGCGCCGTCGATCGCCGTGGAGGGCGTGTCGCGCTGGTTCGGCGGCGTGGTCGCCGTCAGCGACGTCACGCTCTCGGTGGAGCCCGGCGTGACCGGGCTGCTCGGGCCGAACGGCGCGGGCAAGACGACGCTGCTCCGTGCGATCGCCGGCCTGATCGCCCCGTCGCGTGGGTCGGTGGCCGTCTTCGGCGAGCCGGTACGCGACAACCCGCGCCTCTACGCGCGCGTCGGCTACATGCCCGAGCATGAGGCCGTCTACGACTTCCTCACCGGCAGGCAGTTCGTGGGGCTGAGCGCGAGCCTGCAGCGGGTCCCGGATCGTGAGGCGGCGGTCCGGCGGGCGATCGACACGGTGGGGCTGGCGGACGCGCAGGACCGGCGGCTGCGCGGGTACTCGCGGGGGATGCGGCAGCGGATGCGGCTCGCGGCCACCCTCGTCCACGACCCGCAGCTCCTGCTGCTCGACGAGCCGCTCTCGGGCACGGACCCGGCGCAGCGGCTGCGCCTGGTGGAGGTGATCCGGGAGCTGGGCGCGGCGGGACGCACGATCGTCGTCTCCTCCCACGTCCTCGAGGAGGTGGCGGAGCTCGCCGACCGCATCCACCTGATGGTGGGCGGGAAGCTCGCGGCGAGCGGCGACTTCCGCGCGATCCGCATGCAGCTGAACGACCGGCCGTTCGTGGTGCGGATCGATGCCTCCGACCCTCGGGCGCTCGCCGCAGGGCTGGTCTCCGTGGAGGCGATCGAGTCGGTGGAGATCGACGCGGAAGGGCGGCTGCGCGTGCGCAGCCGCGACGTGACGTCGCTGCAGCGGTCGGTGCCCGAGGTCGCCCAGGCGCTCGGCGTGCGCCTGCTGCGTGTCGAGCCCCTCGACGACTCGCTGGAGAGCGTCTTCGAGTACCTGGCGCGGGGCTGACGCGTGGCGGCGATCCTCTCGCTCACGGTGCGCCAGCTCGTCGGGAGCCGGCGAGCCTGGCTCGTCGCGGCGCTCGTCGGCCTGCCGGTGCTGGTCGCCGCGCTCTCCCACCTGGCGGACAGCACCGCCAATGCCGGGGAGCTCGCCGACAACCTCACAGGAACGCTGATCGCCTCCGGGACGCTCCCGCTCGTGCTGCTCCTGCTGGGGACGGCCTCGTTGGGCAACGAGCTGAGCGACCGGACGCTCGTCTACCTGACGACGAAGCCGCTCGCGCGCTGGCACATCGTCGCGCCGAAGCTGCTCGCGCCGATGCTCGTGGGCGCCGTCCCGGTCGCGGTCGGCGGCGGGATCGCAGTCGCGCTGACCGGCGCCGGCGGCTTCCGCGGCGCCGCCGCGACCGGGATCGGGCTGCTCGCAGGCGGCGTCGCGTACGCGGCGGTGTTCACCTGGGCTGGGCTTGCGACCCGCCACGCGCTCCTGCTCGGGCTCGTCTACGTGTTCATCTGGGAGGCCGCGCTCGCCAGGTACCTCGACGGCATCCGCTACCTCAGCGTGCGCCGCTTCGCGCTCGGCGTGATCGAGGGCATCGACGGCACGCGGCTGACCACGCTCGAGCGCCCGCCCGGCGTGCTCCCCAGCGCGCTGCTCGCCGGTGGCGTGGTCGTCGTCTTCGCGTTGCTCGCGGTGCGGCGGCTGCGGCGGCTCGACGTGCCCTGACGGCAGCGCGGCGCGACGACGTGAGGGAATGAGGCAGTCACGATCGGGGCTTCACCCGATGCCCTTCCGGACCCCGGCGCGGAGCATGGAGGCGAACGAGGTGTGGAAGGAGGTGTGACGGTGTCGTCACCAGCCGGGAGTGGATCGGTCACCCTGCACGCGCACCGCGTCACCATCCTCCCCGCGACCCGGCTCGGGTGGTGGTCGGTGGCCCTCATGGTCGCGCACGTCGTGCTCGTGCTCGCCTGGAGCGTCTTGCCCGGCGGCGCGGGGCTCGGCTTCGCCTGTGGTGTCGCCGGTGGCAGCACGGCCCTCGTCGCAGTCCGTCGGAGGGGGGAGCGAGCGATCCTCGTGTACGCGGCGATCGTCCCGCTCGCGCTCGTGGTGCTGTTCGTGCTCGCCGAGCTGCTGATCGGGCACGGCTGAGCCCCAGGGCGCGGGTAGGCTCGCGGCGATGCGAATCGAGATCCTCTACTGCGGCATCTGAGAGGGCTACGACCGGGAGGCCGCGCGTGTCGCGGCCGAGCTGGCGGAGCTGGGGCACGAAGCGGTGGCCACGGTCGGCGGCCACGGCCAGTTCGACGTGCTTGCCGACGCCGACCTCCTGTTCTCGAGGCACGAGGCCGGGCGCTTCCCGGAGCCGGGCGAGGTAGCGCGCCTCCTGTCCACGCACGGGGTCTGACCCCCGTCGTCGGGCTCAACGGAGCAGGAAGCCGTCACCGAGCGGGTCGTCCGGGTCGAGCGCGAACGTCGCCGTCCCCGTCCGGTACGCGCTCCCCTCCACCTCCGTCACCACGGCCGGCACACCGGCGACCTCTGCGTCCCCGACCACGCGGCCGCGGAACTCGCTGCCGACGATGGAGAGGTGCCGGAGCTCGTCGCCGCGCGGCAGGCGTCCCTCGGCGTCGAGCAGCGCGAGCCGGGCGGAGGTGCCGCTCCCGCACGGCGAGCGGTCGACCTCACCGTCCGCGAACACGGTGACGTTGCGCTGGGTGAGCGGCTCGCCCGACTCCTCCTGCCAGAAGATCACGCCGTAGACGTCGCGGAGCTCCGGCTCGAGCGGGTGCACGACATCGTGCGCCGCCTCGAGCTCGCGCTTGACCTCCCTGCCGAGCCCGATCAGCCGCGGCAGCTCCGCCGGCTCGACCCGCTCCGGAAGCGACGCGTAGAAGGCGCCGCCGAAGGCGACGTCGACCTTCCGGCCGGCGGCGTGGAGGCCCCGGCCCCAGACGTACGACGGGACGTTGCGGAAGCGCACCGAGCGGACACGTCCCGCCTCGACGGTCGCCACCGTCTCCAGTCGCCCCGAGGGCACGTCGACGACGACGCCGCACTCTCCCTCGCGTCTCTCGACGATGCCCTCGTCGAGGGCCCACGTGACGAGGGCGATCGTGCCGTGGCCGCACGCGGTGGAGTAGCCGGCGTTGTGGAAGAAGACGACGCCGAGGTCGGCGCCGTCGTCGTTCGGCTCGACGACGTGGCACCCGTACATGTCCGCGTGGCCGCGCGGCTCGTGCACGAGCAGCCGCCGCACGTGGTCTTGGCGCTCCAGCGCGTCGCGGCGCTTGTCGAGGATCGTCGCCCCGCGGAGCGGCTCGACACCGCCGGTGACGATGCGGAACGGCTCCCCCGCCGTGTGGTAGTCGACGACGGTGATCGGGCCGCCGGCGTGCACGGCAGCGTCAGGAGCCGGTGAACCGGGGCGGCCGCTTCTCGAGGAAGGCGGCCACGCCCTCGGCGAAGTCGGCGGTGCCGGTCGCCACCTGCTGCAGCTCCGCCTCCAGCGCGAGTTGCGACTCGAGCGACGCGTCGTACGCGTGGTCGAACAGTCTCTTGGTCAAGCCGACGGCGCGCGTCGGCTGCTCTGCCCAGCGCGCCGCGCGCTCGGCGACGGCGTCGGCGAAGCCGTCGACCGGCAGCACCTCGGAGACGAGCCCCCAGGCGAGCGCGTCGTCGGCGCCGAGCCGCCGGTTGGTCGACATCCACTCGAAGGCGCGCGCGAACCCGAGCAGGCGGTGCAGGAACCACGTCCCGCCCGAGTCGGGCACGAGCCCGATCCCGACGAAGCCGGGCACGAACGACGCGCCCTCGGAGGCCAGCCGGACGTCGCACGCAACGGCCAGCGAGAGGCCCGCGCCGGCGCACGCCCCGTTGACCGCGGCGAGCACCGGCTTCTCGAGCCTGCGCAGGCGCCGGATGTTCGGGTGATAGGTCTCCTCCAGCTCGTCCTCGATCGAGCCGGGCATCGAGCTGAACTCCTTCAGGTCCTGGCCGGCGCAGAAGCCCTTGCCCGCCCCCGTGATCACGACGCAGCGCACGGACGGGTCGGCCGCCGCGTCGAGGGCGGAGGCGAGGCCCGCGTGGAGCGCCCGGTTGAACGCGTTGTAGACGTCGGGGCGGTTCAGCGTGATCGTGAGCACGCCGCCGTCGCGGCTCGTGAGCACCTCGCCGGCCATCGCGGTCAGCCTACGACGTCAGCGCCGAGGCCGCCACAGGAACGCGACGAGCGCAGCGAGCAGGAGCACGCGAGTGACGAGACGGGTGACGTCGACGGCCGGCTCGAAGGACACGCCCTCCTGCCCCACGACGAACACGCCCACCGGCCGCGCGTCGACGCCCAGGCCGCCGCCGCTCCCCTGCTCGTCGCCGCCGCCTCCTCCTCCGCCGCGGAGTGCCGCAACCGGGATCACGAGCGCGCCGTCGCGCTCGATCGGGTCGCCGTAGACGCGGCGTGCGGACAGCGCGTCTTGCACGCCGCGCATCAGCTTGCCGACGTTCACCGCTTCCTCCCTTCCAGGAAGCCGCGCACCGCCTCCTGTGTCTCGTCGGAGAGCATCGAGAGCGCGAGCCAGTCGCGCGCGTGACCGACGGTCTGGTGCCACGCGAGGTCGCGCCACACGTTCAGCTGCACCTTCGCGTACCGGGTCGCCTGCGGCAGCTTGCGGGCGAGGCTCTCCACCCACTCGTCCACCACCGCGTCGAGCTCGCCCGCGGGGACGGAGCGGTTGACGAGCCCCCACTCTGCTGCCTGCGCCGCCGGCACCTCGTCGCACAGCAACACGATCTCACGGGCGCGCCGGTCGCCCACCAGGAGCTGCAGCCACTGCGTGGCCCCACCCGCCGGAACGGACCCGTGCTCGAGCCCGACGTGCCGGATGTACGCGTCATCGACGATCACGGCGAGGTCGCACGCCATCTGCAGCTCGTTGCCGCCACCGACGGCAATGCCGTTGATGCGGGCGATCGTCGGCTTGCCGAGCTCGCGGAGGCGGTCGTGCATGTCCTTGAAGGCGCCGAACCACTTCCAGTACTCGTCCGGTCTGCCTAGGAGCTCCTCACCCCACGACGCGAGGTCGGCGCCGACGCAGAAGGCGCGACCGGTGCCGGTGACGACGACCACACGGATCTCGTCGTCCCACGACGCGTCCTCGCAGGCGCGCGCGATCTCGCGGAGCATGCGGAAGTCGAACGCGTTGAGCACCTCGGGCCGCGCGAGCCGGATGGTCGCCCGCGGCGGGGCCTTCTCGTAGACGATCGCCTCGAAGCCGAGGTCGCCAGGGTCACGCGGGGCCGCGTTCGTCGGCTCTGCCATCTGCCTGAGCGTATAGCGTCGCGTCGTGGGCTCGACGGGCGTCTCCACGACGATCGCGCTCGGCGCTGGAGTGGCCGGATCGATCCAGATCGCATTGCTCGGCCTGCTCGGCCAGCGCGTCGGGGAGCTGGAGACTGCGGCGTTCGCATTCGTGCTCACCGCCGTCGCCGGCGTCGTCATCCTGCTCGCGGCCCGGCGCAGCCTCGCGGGCATCGGCCAGGCCCTTCACGAGCCGGCATGGCTCTGGCTCGGTGGCCTCGCGGGCGTCTTCGTGGTCACGGCGATCATCGTCACCGGGCCGCGCATCGGCATCGTGGCGACGTCGGCGCTGCTGATCGCGGGACAGCTCGGGGCGGCCATGGTGATCGACCGCTTCGGGTGGCTGGGGGTGGAGAAGGTGTCGATCGGCTGGGAGCGGCTCGTCGGCCTCTCGCTCCTCGTCGCCGGGGCGCTGTTGACCCTGCGCCGCTAGAGGCGGCGGCTCGGGCCGGTCAGCGGAGCGCGATGTGCTCCGGCCGGACGGGCACCCGGTACAGCGGCAGACCCGTCGCGTCGCGGAGCGCGGCGGCGATCGCCGCCGTGGAGACGACGGTCGGTGGCTCGCCGACGCCCTTGACGCCATATGGCGCGTCGGGCTCGGGATCCTCGATCAGCTCGATCGCGACGGGTGGCATGTCGAGCGCGGTGGGGATCAGGTAGTCGGTGAAGCTCGCGTTGAGGATGCGGCCCTCGTGCGTGAGGATCTCCTCCATCAGCGCGAGCCCCAGGCCCTGCGCGATCCCGCCCTCGATCTGACCTTCGACCGCCGCCGGGTTGACGGCCCTGCCCACGTCCTGCACGGTGCCGATCCAGACGACACGGGACAGCCCGAGATCGACGTCGACCTCCACGACGACCCGCATCGCCGCGACGGCGAGCGCGACGTGTGCCCGCTCGCCCGTCACCTGGCCGGTCTCCGGGTCGAGCGGCGTCGTCGGCGGATGGCGGTGCACCCGCTCCACGTCGACGTCGGCGCCGCCCCTCCGGTCGCGCTCCGCCAGCGCAGCCCGGCAGGCGTCGCGCACCGCTCCTGCCGCCATCCACGTCATCCGTGACGCGGACGACGAGCCCGCGGAGCCGACCGAGGCGGTCGTGTGGGAGCCGAGCACGATGTCGTCCGTGCCGAGCTCCGTTCGCGCCACCTGGAGGATCACGCCCGCCACGCCCTGCCCCACCTCCGCGGCGGCGCAGTGCACCTCAGCGCCGCCGTCGGCGCGAAGGATCACGCGCGCGGCGCAGGAGTCGTCGAACCCCTCCGAGAAGCAGATGTTCTTGAAGCCGACCGCGAAGCCGACACCGCGGCGGACACCCTCGCCGCGGGTGGTGTTGCCTGCACCGCCCGGAAGCCGGATCGGCTCGCGCGGCAACGGCTCCGGATCGGGCACGGGGATCGCCGCGGCCCGCCGGATCACCTCCGCGGTCGGCAGCGAGCCGGTCAGCACCTGGCCCGTGGGCAGCGTGTCCCCGGGGCCCAGGGCATTCCGGAGCCGCAGCTCGACCGGATCGATGCCGAGCTCGGCGGCCAGCCGGTCCATCTGTGCCTCGGCGGCGAAGCACGTCTGCACTGCGCCGAACCCGCGCATCGCTCCACACGGCGGGTTGTTCGTGTACACGGCAGTGCCGTCGATCAGCGCATGGTCGACCCGGTAGGGGCCGGCAGCGAACGACGCCGCGTTCGAGATCACCGCGGCCGAGCTGGACGCGTACGCGCCGCCGTCGATGAGGATGCGCGCCCGGACGCAGACGAGCCGCCCCTCACGCGTCGCTCGATGCTCGAGCCAGATCTTCGCGGGATGCCGGTGCACGTGGCCGACGAACGACTCCTCGCGGTCGTAGACCATCTTCACCGGGCGCCCCGTGTGCAGCGCGAGCATCGCGCCGTGGATCTGCATCGACAGGTCCTCACGGCCGCCGAACGCCCCTCCCACCCCGCCGAGATGGATGCGCACCTGCTCGGGTGCCAGCCCGAGGCAGGGTGCGACCTGGTCGCGATCGACGTGCAGCCACTGCGTGGCCACGTACACGTCGACTCCGCCCTCCCCGTCGGGGACGGCGAGGCCGGACTCGGGGCCGAGGAACGCCTGATCCTGGCTGCCCAGCTCGTACACGCCCTCGACGCAGACGTCGCCCCTCGTCTCCGGGTCGCCGTGCCGGATCACGATGTGGCGGACGACGTTCGGGCGAGGGTCGTCGCGGAACCCGTGGCCCATCGTCGGGCGATCCGGGTGCAGCGGCGGCATCTCGGTCGCGCGCTCCGGATCGTCGATCGCGTCGAGAGGCTCGTACTCGACCGCGACCGCGGCGGCGGCACGCCGCGCCTGCTCGGGCTCCTCGGCGGCGACAACCGCGACCGCCTCTCCGTGGTACCGGGCCCGGTCACTCGCCAGTACCGGCTGATCCGGGAATTCCAGGCCGTACGTCTTGCGACCCGGCACGTCCTCGTGGAGCAGGACGGCGTGCACCCCCGGGAGCGCGAGCGCGGCGGCCACGTGGACCGAGCGGATGCGCGCGTGGGCGTGCGGGCTGCGAACGGTGTCGCCCCACAGCATCCCCGATGCGGAGAGGTCGCTGGCGTACGCGAACTCCCCGGTCACCTTCGGCACCGCGTCCTCCCGTCGGACGCTCTCGCCGATCTGGCCGCGTGCCAGCCGCCGTTCGACCAGCTGGCTCACTTCCGGCACACCTCCGACCGACATCTGTCGCCAATACGGGCAACTCTCGCGATATGATCGCAGCGGGTGGTGGGCTGGGGTGCCCCGGTGGCGCACATCCGACCGGACCCGTCCCGCCCGGTCACTCGGCCGCCATCCTCACCGCGTCGAAGATCTTCGCGTAGCCCGTGCAGCGGCAGAGATTGCCGGACAGGGCCTCCCGGATCTCGTCGTCGGTCGGGCTCGGCGACCGCTCGAGCAACGCCGCGGTCGCGACGACGAGGCCCGGCGTGCAGAAGCCGCACTGCACCGCGCCGGCGGCGACGAACGCCTCCTGCACCGGGTGGAGGCCGTCCGCGCCACCCAGCCCTTCGACGGTGACGACCTCGTGGCCGTCCGCCTGCGCGGCGAGCACCAGGCACGAGCAGACGAGCACGCCGTCGAGGAGCACGGAGCACGAGCCGCACTCGCCCTGCTCGCAGGCGTTCTTCGACCCCGGCAGATCGAGCCGCTCGCGGAGGAACGAGAGCAGGCTCTCGCCGCCCCAGGCATCGCCTGCGCGGCGCTCGCCGTTGACCGTGAGCCTGATCCTCATGCCGCGCACCGCTCGAGCGCCCGCGCGGTGAGCACGCGGAGCGCATGGCGCCGGTACTCGGCCGTGCCGCGCACGTCGTCGATCGGCCGGGCGGCGGCCGCAACGGCGTCGGCGAAGCTGTCGGCGTCGTCGAGGTTCGCCGTCACGAGCGTGGTCACGGGGGCCGCGGAGCCGAACGCGGCGCGCAGCTCGCCTCGCTCG
>JAOUEK010000259.1 GCA_029858755.1 Thermoleophilia bacterium | reverse complement strand
GCCAGCCGGCACAGGCCGATCGCGGCGCGCCGGAGCGCGAAGGGGTCGCGCGACCCGGTCGGCTTCAGGCCGAGGCCGAACGCGACCGCGAGCGTGTCCAGGCGGTCGGCCGCGGCGAGCACACGGCCGCCGTCGGTCTCGGGCAGTGGAGCCTCCGCACCGTGTGGGAGGTAGTGCTCGTCGATCGCGACGCAGACCTCCTCCGCCACGCCCGCCACGCGCGCGTACTCGGCGCCGATGTGCCCCTCGAGCTCCGGGAACTCGCGCACGAGCTCGGACGACTGGTCGGCCTTGCAGAGGCCGGCAGCCTCCACGGCGACGTCGTTGCCGCCGAGGGCGACGACGAGGTCGCGCAGCCGGGTGGTCTTGTCCGCGTAGGTGCCACCTCCCCGGAGGAACGTGATCGTCCCGAGGCGATCCGCGAGCGCCTCGATCCCGACCGCGACGTCGCGCTCGAACGTGAACTCCGCATCCTCCAGGCGGCCGCGCAGGACGCGCTCGTTGCCGACCCGTACCACCTCCGGGTCGCCGCCGTTCGCGACGATCGCGAAGCGTGTCCCGCCGAGGGGGAAGTACCGCTGGTGCGACTGCATCGCCGTCTCCACCACGCGGCGCGGCAGGCGGAGGAAGCGGTCGTCGAACGACGCCTCGATCACGGTCGGCCACTCGACGAGGTTGACGACCTCGGGCAGCTTGTCGAGCGGATCGACCCAGTCACCGAGGGCGTCCAGCCCATCGACGATCGCCTGCCGCCGCCGCTCGAGCGACGGCTCGACGCGACACCCCCTGAGCACTTCGGCGTACGCCTCCGCGTGGGGGACGACGACCGCGCCACCCGCGACCCGCGGGCCGTGCGACGTGGTGCCGACGACCACCTCCTCGTCGAGCAGCGCGAGCGTCCAGCGCACCGGCCGCGCGAAGCGCCTGCCACCCGGCCCCCACCTCATCGACTTCGCGAAGTGGATGCCGTCGACGATCGCCTCCACGCGGTCCGGCAGCGTGGCCGCCAGCGGCTCCGCGGGCTTCACCCAGCCCAGCGTCCCCTCGCGCTCGACGAGCGCGCTCCGCGCGACGCCGAGCTTCCGTGCGAAGCCCTCGGCCGCCTTCTCGCCGACGGCGACCGGCGGGCCCTTCACCCACTGCTCGGGCACCTCGGAAGCCACGTCGTCGATCCGCACCGCCAGCCGCCGGGGCCCGAGGAACACCTCCGACGGCTCGCCGCCGAGATGCTCCCGCACGAGGCCGGGGAGCTGCTCGCCGGCGTCGTAGACGGCGCCGGCCGGCAGCTCCTCGCACCCGATCTCGACGAGCAGTGTCGCCATTCAGGCAGCCGCTCGCTGCTGGTCGAGGTACGCCTCGCAGACGCTCTTCGCCAACATCCGCACGCGGCCGATGTACGCGGCGCGCTCGGTCGCCGAGACGGCACCCCGCGCGTCGAGCAGGTTGAAGGCGTGAGATGCCTTGAGCACCATGTCGTACGCCGGGATCGGTAGGCCTGCCTCGAGCAGGGCCGCGCACTCCTCCTCGTGCTCGACGAAGCGGCGCTCGAGGACGCCGACCGGTGCGTGCTCGAAGTTGTAGGCGGACCACTGGCGCTCGTTCTCCCGGTACACGTCCCCCCACGTGACCCCGGGCGCCCATTCGACGTCGAGGGCGCTGTCGACGTCCTGGATGAACATCGCGAGCCGCTCCAGGCCGTACGTGATCTCGGCGGGGATCAGGTCGAGGTCGAGCCCCCCCACCTGCTGGAAGTAGGTGAACTGCGTCACCTCCATCCCGTCGATCCAGACCTCCCAGCCGAGCCCCCAGGCGCCGAGCGTCGGCCCCTCCCAGTCGTCCTCCACGAAGCGCACGTCGTGGCGCTCGAGGTCGATGCCGATCGCGCCGAGCGAGCCGAGGTACTGGTCGAGCACGTCCTCGGGTGCCGGCTTGAGGATCACCTGCCCCTGGAAGTAGTGCTGGAAGCGGTACGGGTTCTCGCCGTAGCGACCGTCGCTCGGCCGGATCGACGGCTCGACGTAGAACGTCTTCCACGGCGTCGGTCCGAGGCAGCGCAATACGGTCGCGGGGTTGAAGGTGCCCGCGCCGACCTCGGTGTGGTACGGCTGCATGATCACGCACCCACGCTCCGCCCAGTAGCCCTGCAGGCACGCGATCATCTCCTGAAAGGTCAGCGGCATTCGGGCGGTCATGCTAGACGAGGCGCCCGCGCGACCTTCCCGGCGCACGCGACCGGCTCCGCAGGGACGGCGGTCGCCGCGGCGGTGGTGCGTGCGGGGTCCGCCATCCTCCTCCCCACGGCTCGAGCCTATCTCGGCCACCCCACGGGATGGGTGACGAGCCCGTGCCGGTTGTGTGCCACCTCTCGCGCCGCAGGAGCACGTCGCGGCCGGGGTGGCGGGCTATGCCGTCGCGGAGGCGAGTCGGAACCCGCCCTGGAACTCGTAGGACGAGGTGACGACGGCGAGGGCGTCCCGCGCTGCCGCTGCCGTCAACGCGAGGCCGCCGGCGTCGGCGATCGGGGCTCGCAGCAGCGCGGAGATCCCGCGCAGCCCGTCCGGCGAGAGAACGATCGAGCGTGCGCCGCACGGGGCGCAGACGACACCTCCCGACGCCGGCAGGTAGCCGACCAGCCCGACCTCCACGCCGCACTCGACACAGCTGTCGAGATGCGGCAGGTATCCCGACACCCAGAGCAGCTTCAGCTGGAAGGAGAGCACGAGCGGGTCGAGCGACGGCCGGGCGGGCGCCGGCGTGGGCGCGTCGTCGAGCGCGTCGAGGAATCGCGTGAGCGCGAGGAAGGCGCGCTCGTTGCGCTCCTCACCCGTGAACAGGCGGAGCATGGCCTCGAGCCCGATCGTGCCGACTGCGAGCCGGTACGGCTCCGTTCGAACGCGGTCGTGCGATGCGACGAGCGACGCCCCGGTGACGGTGGAGAGCTCGCCTCGCCCGCGGTGGAGCATGAGCTCCACGTGCGAGAACGGCTCCAGCCGGCCACCCAGCCGGCTGCGCGTGCGTCGTGCCCCCTTCGCGATCGCACCCACGCGGCCGTGCTCCGACGTGTACACGTGCAGGATGCGATCGGCCTCGCCGAAGCGGAAGCTGCGCAGGACGACCGCCTCCGTCTTCACCGATCGGGACATGCCCGGAGTCTAGGGGCGAGGCCCGTCGGTCAGGGCTCGGGTTGACAGCGAGGACAGAAGGTCGTCCCTCGTCCGGCAACCACGATCCGCGCGAGCGGGGCTCGGCAGCGGTCGCACGGCTCGCCCTCGCGGCCGTATGCACGGAACTCGTCCTGCATCGCGCCTTCGTCTCCGTCCGGCGCGACGTAGTCGCGCAGCGTGGCCCCCTGGCGCGAGATGCCGAGGCGGAGCACCGCTCGCACCGCGCGGACGATGCTCGTACCCTCGGCCAGGCCCAGCGAGGAGGCCGGCCGTAGAGGGTGGAGCCGCGCACGCCACAACGCCTCGTCGACGTAGATGTTGCCGAGGCCGGCGAGCACCCGCTGGTCGAGGAGGACGGCCTTCAGCGGCGCGCGCCGACCGGACAACCGCTCTACGAGCCAGTGCCCGGTGACCGTCCGCGCGAACGGCTCGGGCCCGAGCCGCGCCTCCAGATACGGGTCGAGCTCGCCCGGCTCGAAGAGCTCCCACGTCCCGAAGCGCCGGACATCCCTGTACGCGACGTCCGATCCGTTGTCCATACTGAGAACTGCGCGACGGTGGGCGCTCGGTGAGTACGAGCCCCGGGGGGCGACGCGAAACGACCCCGTCATCCGGAGGTGCACGAGGAGCACACGACCGCTTTCGAACACAATCGAGAGGTACTTCCCCCGGCGTTGGACAGCGACGACGTGTTGCCCGACGAGCTCCGTTGCCACCAGTCCCGGCGCGAAGGGCCGCGTCAGGCGCGAGTCGAGGATCTCGGCCGCGACGATTCGCCGGCCGGCGAGTGCAGGCTCCAGCAGGCGCCGGACGGTCTCGACCTCGGGAAGCTCGGGCATCGCGCAGGCGAGCGGCTCAGCTCACGACCTCGAGCACGATGCTGCGGGACGGTGGGGCCGTGCTTCCGATCACGTACGCCTGCAGGATCGCGTCGGCAGCTGCTTGTGCGTCCAGCTCCGACCGTGCGTGGACCTCGGCGAGCGGTTCGCTCTCGGCG
>JAOUEK010000258.1 GCA_029858755.1 Thermoleophilia bacterium | reverse complement strand
GGCAGCCGCTGCGACCCCGGGCGCGGTTCGGCACCGACGTGATCCGCGGGCTCTCGACGCCGCTCGTCGGTCGCGAGCTCGAGCTGCTGCAGCTGCGCACGGTGTTCGACCGGGTCGCGAGCGACGGATCCGTGCAGCTCGTGACGCTCGTCGGGGAGCCCGGAGTCGGCAAGAGCCGCCTCGTCGCCGAGCTCGGCGCCTATCTCGACGGGCGCCGCGAGCTCGTCCGCTGGCGCCAGGGTCGCTGCCTGCCCTACGGCGAGGGGATCACGTTCTGGGCGCTCGGCGAGATCGTCAAGGCGCACGCAGGCGTGCTCGAGTCGGATCCGCCCGCAGAGGCGCAGGCGAAGCTCGAGCGTGTGCTGCCCGAGGGCGACGACGCCCCGTGGCTGCGAGCGCGGCTGCTGCCGCTGCTCGGGATCGAGGCGGGGCTGCCCGTTGCGAGAGAGGAGTCGTTCGCGGCCTGGCGACGCTTCCTGGAGTCGATCGCCGACGAGGGGCCTGCGGTGCTCGTGTTCGAGGACGTCCACTGGGCCGACGAGGCGCTGCTGGCCTTCCTCGAGCATCTCGCCGACTGGGCGCAGGGCGTGCCGCTGCTCGTGGTCTGCACCGCCAGGCCGGAGCTGTACGAGAGGCACCAGGCGTGGGGAGCAGGCCTGAAGAACGCGACCACGGTGAGCCTGGCGCCGCTGTCGGACGCCGACACGTCGCGGCTCGTGTCAGCGCTTCTGCACCAGGCGGTGCTGCCTGGCGAGACACAGCAGCTGCTGCTGGAGCGGGCCGGCGGGAACCCGCTGTACGCGGAGGAGTTCGTGCGCATGCTGCGCGACCGGGAGCTGCTCGACGCGCACGGACGGCTCCTCGGGGACGGCGAGATCGCGTTCCCGGAGTCCTTGCAGGCACTAATCGCCGCTCGGCTCGACACGCTGCCGCCCGACCGCAAGAGCCTGCTGCAGGACGCCGCGGTGATCGGGAAGGTGTTCTGGTCGGGAGCGGTCACGGCGATGGGAGGGCGCGAGCGGACCGACGTGGAGAAGGCGCTGCACGACCTCGTTCGCAAGGAGCTCGTGCGCCCCTTCCGGCAGTCGTCGATGGAGGGCGAGCAGGAGCTCGGCTTCTGGCACGTGCTCGTGCGCGACGTCGCCTACGGCCAGGTGCCGCGGGCGCAGCGAGCCGAGAAGCACGCGAAGGCGGTGGAGTGGCTCGAGCGCAAGGCCGGCGAGCGCGTCGAAGACATCGCGGAGGTGCTCGCCTACCACACCGGCGAGGCGATCGCGCTCGCCGAGGCGACGGGCGACGCCACACTCGCGGCGGGGCTCAGCCCGGCGGCACGCCGCTACGCGCTGCTCGCCGGAGAGCGCGCGCTGGGCCTCGACACGGCGAAGGCGCAGCAGTTGCTGCAGCGGGCGGTAGAGCTCACCGGGACAGACGAGCCCGAGTATCCAACCGTACTTCTTCGCTGGGCGAGCGCCGCTCATCAGGGCGGCGACTTCGCCGGTGCGGCCGAGGCTCTGGAGCGGGCAGCGTCGAGCTTCAGGATGCGCGGCGACGTGAGAGGAGCAGCTGCGGCGCTCGAATCGCTCTCGGTCGTCCGCCACTATCTGGGCGATCCTCGGCAGCTCGAATTCGCACAGGAGGCCGTGGCGTTGCTCGAGTCGCTCCCGGGGCCCGAGCTCGTCGAGGCTGTCGACCGCCTGGCCGGCGCTCATCTCGTCGAGGGCCGGGCCCGCGAGTCGCTGGTGACGGCAGATCGCGCGATCGACCTGGCTGCGTCTCTGGGCCTGCCCCAACCGGCGAGGGCGCTCGGCTTTCGCGGTGCGGCGCGATGCCTGCTGGGCGATCGCGAAGGGCTGAGGGATCTCGAGCGTGCCCAGGAGCTCCTGCTGGAGCAAGGACGCGGCCGCGATGCGGTGATCGCCGCGTTCAACCGCATCGCAGTGGGGTGTGAGATCGAGGGTCCGGCCGCCGGCCTCGCGGGGTACGACGACGTGATCTCACTCGCCGAGTCGCGGGGTATCGCCGAGGTGGCGATCGGCACGCGAGGAGTCCGGATCGGCCTGCTCGTGGAAGCTGGACGGCTGGACGATGCGATTGCCGAGGCGCCTGGGGCGATAGCCGATCTCGAGGCCATCGGTCACGGCATCGAGTTGCCCCGAGCCCAGGCCGCCCTGGCGCGGGCTCGCAGAGAGACCGGTGCACGCGAGTTGGCACGCGCGCTCGCCGAGGTGGCGCTCGAGGGCGCCGAGGCCACGGCCAACCCCGCGCTCCTCGTGGGAGTCGCAGCCACCGCCGCGCAGACGCGGACCGACGAAGGCGCGATCGACGAGGCGCGCACGTTGCTGGTGGATGTCGCGCAGGGCCCGGAGTTCCTGCAGGCGGGCGAGGCCACGGCGTATCTGCCGCTGCTCACCCGAGGCGCCCTGCTCGTGGGGGACGTGGCCCTCGCCGAGCAGATGTGCAGTGACATCGAGCCGTTGCACCCCGCACACGAGGCCGCGCTGGCGGCATCACGTGGGCTGATCGCGGAGGCGCGCGGCGCGCTCGAGCTCGCCACAGAGACGTTCGGTGAGGCGGCCGGGCGCTTCGCTTCCCTCGGCGCGGGCCTCGAGCATGCGTATGCAGTGCTCGGCCAAGGACGCTGTCTCGCAGCACTCGGCGACCCGTCCGCCGAGTCGACGTTGCGCGAGGCACGCCGCCTCTTCGCCGAGATGGGCGCCCGCCCGCGCGTCGAGGAGTGCGACGCCCTGCTCGCGCGTGCGAGCAGGGCATCGTGAGCAGCTAGCCCTTCGCGTACTGGCCGTAGCCGCCGAAGTCGACGGCCACGCACGGCTCGTCGCCGACCGTCCAGGCGTCGTGCCCGGGCGCGATCGTGCACAGGTCGCCGGGCCCCATCACGCCCTCCGTCCCGTCGTTCATCACGATCTTCATCCGCCCGGAGATGCAGTAGAGCAGGTGCGGCGCCTGGCACGTGTCGGTGCCGGCGATCGGCTTCAGGTGCTCCGACCACTTCCAGCCCGGCTCGAACGTGCCGTAGATCACCGACGCGCCGCCGATGTTGACGACGTCCGCGTGCCCGTTGGCGACGAAGTTCCGCACCTCGTCGGGTGCGCCGGTGCTCTTGATCTCGAGACCTGCCATGTCTGCTCCTCTGTCGTGGGTCGACTCCAGCCTGTCAGACGATTGCGTCCTGCGCAATTACGTGATTCGGGAGCTGAGCCGGCGTCAGGCGTCGGCGCGGCCGGCGAACGGCGTGCGCGGCGTCGGCGCGGCCACCCGCACCCGCGCGTCGACGACCGCGGCGCCACGCTCGAGCACGATCACCGGGTTGCAGTCCATCTCCACGATCGCCTGCTGGTCGACGGCGAGAGCCGACACACGGAGGACGACGTCCTCGAGCGCCTTCACGTCGCGCGTCGGCGCGCCGCGGAAGCCGTCGAGCAGCGGGAACGTGGCCAACGAGCGCACCATCTCCTCCGCCTCCAGGTCGCTGACCGGCGCCACGCGCACGGCGACGTCGCGCGTCAGCTCCACGGTCACCCCGCCCGCCCCGCAGGCGACGATCGGCCCGAACTCCGGGTCGGCGGTCATGCCGACGAACATCTCGACGCCACCTGTCACCATCTCCTGCACGACGAAGCCCTCGAGCTGCTCGCCGTGCTCCGCGATCCGCCGAGTCATCGCGGCGGCCTCGGCTGCGACCTCGGTCGCGGCGAGCCCGAGGCGGACGGCGCCCACGTCGGTCTTGTGCACGGGGCCGACCGCCTTCAGCGCCACCGGCCCGTGGAGCGACCCGGCCGCTTCTGCGGCGGCCTCGGATGTCTCCGCCTGCAGCGTCGTCGCCAGCGGGATCCCGTAACAGGCGAACAGGCGCGTGATCTCGTCGGGCCCGAGCCACGCGTCACCCCGCTCGAGCGCACCGGCGATCACGGCCGACGCCTCGTCCGCTCGCACCCCGGGGAAGCGCGGCACCGTCCCCACCGCGCGCCGACGCCACTCGCCGTGGTCGACGGCGTGCGCGAGCGCGATCGCCGCCTGCTCGGGGAACGCGTAGGAGGGGATGCGCACGCCGGGCGCGGACAGCGCTTCCGGGAGCCCGCGCGCCGACATGAAGCAGGTGATCGCGGGGATGCCGCCGGCGAGCGACCCGATCGCCTCCACCATGCTGT
>JAOUEK010000257.1 GCA_029858755.1 Thermoleophilia bacterium | reverse complement strand
GCTCAGCTACGCACGCGCTCCACGGGAGCGGTCGCTGACCGCCTCGGGCGTCGCGTACCTCCCCTTCGCGACGCCGAGCGGCCCCGGAGGGGCGGGCGACGCGATGCTGCACGTCCTCGACGGCGGCGCGATCCTCGCCCGGCGCGCCGCTGGGCCGTCGCTCGAGGTCCTCGTCGGCGCGGCGGGACGCGAGCGGTACGGCTCCTGCCTCGCGCGTCTCGGATCGAGCCGGCTCGCGGAGGGATGGCTGCCGATCCTGCAGACGACGTACCGGGACGCCGACGGCGGCCGCTACGCGCAGGAGTCGTTCGCGGCGAGTACCGGCGGCCGTGTTGCGAGCTACGTGCGGGTCACGGCCACCGCCGGCCCGGTTTCGCGGGCGCGCGTCGCGGTGGGCCCCCTGACGGTGACCGCCCCCGCGCGGGGCGAGCGGACGCTGACGGTGCGCTGGGCACCGCCCGGCCGTGCGGTCGCGATCGACGACGCCGAGTACGCGTCCGCGCGTGCGGTGGTAGGCCGGCACTGGCGCGCGCGGCTGGCAGAGGGAACGGTGATCGACGTCCCGGAGGCCGTCGTGCGCAACGCGCGCCGGGCGCTGCTCGTGCAGGCGCTGACGCTGACCTGGCGCTACGGGTACGGCAACGCGTACGAGCAGTTCTCCTTCCCGGAGACGGTCGACATGGCCCGCACCGTCGGGGAGCACGGATTCGAGGCCGTCGCCGCGGCGATGCTGCGCGCTGCCCTCCCCGCACGCCCGACGCCGTACCCGAACTGGAAGCGCGGAGAGAAGATGCTGGGGGTGGCATCGCACTGGGCGCTGTTCCGCGACCGGAGGTCCCTCGCCGACGCGACACCGAAGCTGCGCGCCTTCCTCGACGCCCTCGAGCGGCAGCTCGGCGCGAACGGCCTGCTGCCCCGCGAGCGCTACTCGTCCGACATCGCCGAGCGCGTCTACGGGCTGCACGCGCAAGCACGCGTGTGGCAGGGGCTGCGGGCCCTCTCTGCCGCGTGGGCGGGCACCGGCCGCACGGAGCTCGCCGCTCGCGCCCGGGCGCTTGCAGCGCGTCTCGGAGCCGGGCTGCGCACCGCCGTCCTCCGCTCCGAGCGCCAGCTCCCCGACGGGTCGCTGTTCGTGCCCGTGCGGCTGCTCGACGGCGTCGAGCCGTACGGGGCGGTGACCGCGTCGCGGGCGGGGAGCTACTGGAACCTCGTCGCGCCGTACGCCCTCGCGTCGGGCCTGTTCGCCCCGGGGAGCGCCGAGGCGCAGGGCACGCTGCGGTACCTGCAGCTGCACGGCGCGCGGCTGCTCGGGCTGGTGCGCACCGCGGCGCCGGTCCTGTACGGACCCGATGCCGGTGTGGAGCGATCGGGGGTGAACCCCGTCTACGGCAGCGGCTACGCGCGCTTCCTCGCCGACCTCGACGAGCCCGACCTGCTCGTGACCGGGCTGTACGGCCAGCTCGCGGCCGGGATGACCCGCGGCACGTTCGTGGCCGGGGAGGGGACGAGCGTGGCGCCGCTCGACGGCGTGTACGAGCGGACGGCGTACCTCCCGCCGAACGGCGCGGCGAACGCGAGCTTCCTGGAGACCCTGCGGCTGCTCCTCGTGCACGAGACGACCTCCGGCCTCGACCTCGCGTTCGCGATCCCCAGGCCGTGGCTCGCCGCCGGGAAACGCATCGCCGTCGACCGCCTGCCCACCCGCTTCGGCCCGGTCTCGTACGCGATCGACGCCGGGCCGACGACGATTCGCATTCGCGTCGAGATACCGGCGCGGACGCCGCCGCCACGATTGCGATTGCGGCTGCGCTTGCCTGCAGGCGAGCGGCTCGGAACGGTGACGCCCGTGCGACCCGTCGATCGGCGCAGCCAGACGATCGACCTCACCGGCCTGCGCGGCACGGTGGAGCTGGACGTCGCGCGCGGCCGTTGACGCTTCGGGGCGCGGTCGCGTTACGGTGGGACGTATGCAACAGCAGCGCGTGCTCGCCGTCGCCGGCCTCGCGGCGCTCTTCGTCGGCATCCTCGTCGCCGTGCTCGCGGGCGTGAGCGCGGGAGGCGGGGACGAGCAGGCGGCTAGCCCATCCGCGACGCAACCGGCGGCAGAGACCACGAAGGCTCCGCCCGTCGCTGCGAAGCCCGCCCCGGTGCGGCTCCGTGGCCTTCGCGGCTACGACCCCGAGGGCGACGGCCGCGAGCGCGACGAGACGGCTGCGCTCGCCACCGACGGGAACGCGGCCACCGCCTGGACGACGGAGAGGTACAGCTCGTTCTTCAAGGACGGCGTCGGACTGCTGCTCGACGCCGGCAAGCCCGTGACGTTGACCCGCGTCGTCGTTCGGACGGCCACGCCGGGCGTGGTCGCGGCCATTCGGGTAGGGGCGAACCCTGGAGGCCCGTTCACCCCGGTCACGGTGGCCAAGCGGCTCACCGCGACCACGACCTTCACCCCACGCGCGCGGCGTGGCCGCTACGTCGTCGTCTGGGTCGACGACATCCCCGGCGGAGGCACTGCCGAGATCAACGAGGTGCGCGCATGGCGGGCAGGCGGCGCCTCGTGAGCGTCTAGGGAAGGTACTGCTCGTCGATGGCGACCGCCGTGCCGCCCTCGACGGTCACCCAGTACTGCGACTGCGCGCCGCGGTACTCGTCCTCGAGCGTCGGCTCGCCGTTGGCGAACGACTCGGCGAACGGCTCGAAGCTGCCGGCCACCCCCTCTGCGCAGCCGGCGTCGCACTCGACACGCGTGACGACCACGTCCGATGCGACCGGCAGCTCCTCCTCGGCAGCGTCGGGGTTGCGCACGTAGTAGTCGTTGGGCACGGTCTCGCCCTCCGCGATCACCCCGTCCTCGAGGGCGGCCCGGTTCGCCTCGGCGCCGGTCAGGAACTCGGCCTGGTCGAAGCGGATCGCGGCCGGTGACGACGACACATCGACCGCGCGGATGTACCCGTAGTACCGCCCGTCCGCGAGCGAGCCGTCGGCGTCCTCGGAGCCGCCGCAGCCGACGGCGAGGAGGCATACGACGGCGACGACGGCGGCGGACGCGATCCGGGCCACGGCGGCGGCAGCGTAGCGAACCACACCGCCGCGCAGGCGACATCACGATGCGACCGCGAAGCGGTCGCCTTCAGGGGTTGTCGCGCGATCGGGGATCCGCTCGGCGGATCCCGATCGTTGCGGAAGAACATGGGCGGTACTGGGCTCGAAATGGGCCGGCACCGAATCAGCAGATTGGTGTCAGGTCTCGCATTACGACATCTCGGCGGATGCGTGACACAAGACCTGACACCGTTCTCCCCGGCCGTCCGACGGGCTCAGGCGCCGATCGGAGCGATGCGCGCGCGGTCGACGACCGCAACCTCGACCTCTGACCCGCTCTCGCGCTCGCCGCGAAGGACGCTGAGCCCGAGCAGCCCGAAGGCCGGGATCTGCAGTGCGAATCCGACGACCGCGAACCACCTCACGTCGGAGACCAGCCCGGTGATGTGGAGCGCCGGCCAGGCGATGAACACTGCAGCTGCCCACACCGGCACTACCCGCGCCCGCAGCATCGCGGTGCCCATGAGCGGCGTGCCGATCAGATTGCCGAGCGCGAACAGGATGAACATCGCATCGAGGACGATCTGGCTGTCCTCGATCAGCCGGCCGCCGGGTGTCAGGCTGATGTCGTAGTTGTTGATGCCGACGGCGACCTCGGCCATGATCAGCGGCATCAACGAGCACACGTACCCGACGACGAGCAACCCGCCGCCGAGAGACGCCGTCAGGGCCGATCGATCCCGTGTGAGCCGCATCGCCGTGGTCGCGGCCGGGATCATGAGCAGCACGGCAACGAACCACAGGATCGCGGCCACGTGGATCTGCGTCGTCTCACGCGCCGCCAGGGCGATGAGCTCCTCGCCGTCCTCCTGTGGATGCCCCGGGTACGCCGCCTCCGCGGCGAACAGGCAGATCGGGGTCGCCACGAGTGCGACCCCGGTGACGAGACGGCGAAACGGGCGCCAGTCCTTCATGCGGTGAACCTCCGATTCGTGGGTGTTCCCGCATGGTTCAGGACGTCGTCGGTGCTGACATCGTGACTGGCGCCGAGATCTCCCTCGGTGCCAGCACTGAGCTCGGTCAGGCGCCTGAGCGCAAGTAGGCGAGCACCGCGAGGACTCGACGG
>JAOUEK010000256.1 GCA_029858755.1 Thermoleophilia bacterium | reverse complement strand
CGGCGGGCGCCGACCCAGCGGTCTGCGTACCACCCGCTGATCGACGAGATCTTGACGACGTCGCCGGTGTGCGGTGAGTGGATGAACTGTCCGCCGCCGATGTAGATCCCGGCGTGGCCGAGGCCGTCGAAGAAGACGAGGTCTCCCGGCTGCATCTCGCCGTAGGGGACGGGCACGCCGTAGGAATACTGCGACGCCGCGTGGTGGGGAAGCTGCACGCCGACCTGCGCGAATACGTACTGGATGAACCCGGAGCAGTCGAAGCCCGCCGGGCTCGAGCCGCCCCAGACGTACGGCACGCCGAGATACTGCATGGCGATCCCGACCACGCCGCCGTACCTCGCCGGCGGGAGCACGCCCGGGTCGAGCGCGGCTTCGAGCGGAATCGGGTCGACGGCCGCCTGCCGCGCCGACTGTCGAGCCGCGGTCTGTGCGGCAAGCCGCGCCCGCGCCTGCGCTTCGAGCTGCGCCTGCCGGCGCCGCTCGGCCGCCTCCAGCCGGGCGATCTCGTCGCGTACCGAGGCCAGCATGCGCTGGCGCTCGGCGAGCTGTCCCTCGATCCACCGGCGCTGGGCGGAGCGCTCGGCGACGATCTCCGCCTGTCGCGCGCGGTCGGCCGTGAGGCGGGCCCTCCGCTCGCGCACCTCGCGCCGGAACTTCGCCACCTTCTTCACGACGTCGGCGTCCTGCTCGCCCACGCGCTGCACCATGTCGATGCGGTTGAGGAGGTCGTCGAGGCTCTCCGCCCCGAGGATCACCTCGACCGCATCGGCGGTGTCCCCCTCGATGTAGAGAGCGCGCAGCCGCGCCGCGATGTGCTCTTGGGCGGCGGTCAAGCTCGAGGCCGCGACCTCGAGGTGCCGCGCGTTGGAGCGGAGCTCGCCGTCGATCTGGCCGAGCTCGACGTTCGCGTAGTTGAACGCCTCGATCGCCTTGGAGAGGTTGGAGTCGAGCTCCTGCACCTGCGCCAGCACCGCCTGCGCCTCGGCGCGCTTGGAGCCGATCGAGGGGTCGGCGGGGGCGGCGCTCGCTGCCACGAGCACGATCGCGGCAGTGGCCGCGATCACGAGCAGGAGTACCGGCGCCCGCCGGAAGGCCGAGGCTCCTGCTCTCACGCCCGACTCTCGGCAGGCCTGGATGTGGCGGCGTCACCCGTCACTGACCGCATGACCCTACCAGCACCCCCCGTCGGGCGCAACCGGCGACCGGGGAAAAGCCGTGCAAACATGCGGTTTCGCTCGACTCGTGACGCCGTCCCTGTGGTACGGTCCCCGGCCTGTGCGCGGATGGTCGGGACGGCATGCGCTGCGTCGCGCGGCGCTCGTCCCGGCGGCGCTGGCGGCGGCGCTGGTGGCCGTGGCCGGCGGCGCCGGGGCGGCCGACGGCCTGCGGGAGCAGGTCCAGACGCTGCAGCAGCAGCGGGCGGCGCTCGAGCGCTCGGAGCACGGAGCCCTGCTCTCGCTGTATGCCGCGGAGTCGTCGCTCGCACGCGCACGCGGCGAGCTGAGCCGTCTCGAGCGTCTGCGGACGGCGCTCGACCGCGAGCAGGCGACCATACGCAGCCAGACGGCCGTTGCGCGCCGCTCGCTCGCCGCGTCGCAGGCGCGCGTCGCGCGCACGCTCCGCGCGCTCTACATCGCCGGGGATGCCGATCCGCTCGCCGTCGTGCTCGGCGCGGCCTCGCTGGACGAGATCCTGACCGGGATCGACAGCCTGCGCCGAGCGACGGCCCAGAACCAGCGACTCGCCAGTGAGGCACGAAGCCGCGCCCTGGAGCTCTCGCTGTTGCAGGCGGATCTCGTCGCGCAACGGGCTGCCGCCACGCGCGCCCGCGACGCCGCGCTCGCGGCCGCCGATCGTTTCGCCCGAGCGGCAGCCGAACGCCGGGCGACGCTCGGCGAGATCCGGGCCCGCGCCGGCATCACCGCCGGACGGCTGGGGGCGCTCGAGGAACAGGCGCGGGCGGCGAGCCGGAGGTCGGCCGAGATCACGCGTGCGACCACGCCGGCGGCAGCACCGTCCCCGAGCCGTGGGCCGGATCCGGCTCCCGCGCCCGTCGGGCCGGAGCCCGTTGCCGAAGGCGCCGACGCCGTCGCCACGGACGAAGGCGACGCCGCGACGACCGAGGCGGGCTCGCCCGAGGCCGGCCCGGCGACGACCGACCCGGCGACGGAGATCGGCTCCCTCGTGCCGCCGCCCGGCCAGTCGCGGACGGTGGTGGTCGACGCCGTCGCCTACCATCTACCCGGTCGGACCGCGAGCGGCCTCCCGGTCGGGCCGGGCATCGTCGCCGTCGATCCGCGCGTGATCCCGCTCGGCACGCGGCTCTTCATCCCCGGCTACGGGCCCGGGATCGCGGCCGACACCGGGTCGGCGGTCAAAGGCCTGTTGATCGACCTCTGGATGCCGTCGACCGCGGAAGCCCGGCGCTGGGGACTCCGTACCGTCACGATCACGATCTACGGTTAGGCGCTGTGCGCCGAGCCCTGGCAGCAGCGCTGCTCGCCCTGTTCCTGGCGGCCCCGTCGACCGCGTCGCCCTCGGCGTCGGGGCTGCGCGAGCAGCTGACCACCAGCCTTCGGGGGCCTGCGACGCCCCTCGGCCGGACGGCCGCGATCGCTGTCGACCTGGTCACCGGGCGGCTGTTGTTCGCGCACAATGCGACGGCGCCGACCGTCCCCGCATCGGCGGAGAAGCTCCCAGTCTCGTTCGCCGCGCTCAGGCGGCTCGGCCCGACATTCCGGTTCCACACGGACGTGCTCGGCGTCGGCTTCCGCGACGGCAGGACGTGGGTCGGCGACCTCGTGCTCAAGGGCTTCGGCGACCCCACACTGGCGACGGCGGATCTCGACGAGCTGGCGCGGGACGTGGAGGCCGAGGGCATCGCGCACGTCACGGGCCGGATCCGGGGGGACGAGTCCTTCTTCGACGCGCGTCGCGACGCCCCGGGGTGGAAGGCCGGATTCCTCGGGATCGAGTCACCGCCGCTCTCCGCGCTCGTCGTCGACCGTGCGAAGGGCTGGCCGAGGCTCTCGCCGCCCCTGCTCGCCGCCAGGGCCTTTCGCGAGGCGCTGCTCCGGCGCGGCATCACCGTCGACGGTGTGCACGGCCTCGGGCGCGCCCCGGCTGACGCGCTCCTGCTCGCGGTCGACCGGTCGCAGCGGCTCTCGCGCATCCTGCCGCAGCTCAACCGCGACAGCGACAACTTCGCGGCCGAGATGCTGCTGAAGGCGCTCGGCGCCAGCGCCGGCGGCCTCGGCACGACCCCCGCCGGAGCCCGCGTGGTGCTCGAGGAGCTGCGGACGGCGGGCATCCCCACGCAGAGGGTTCGCATGGTCGACGGCTCCGGGCTCTCGGAGCACGACCGGCTCACCGCGACGGCGCTCGCCGCGGTGCTGCGAGCGGGCCTTTCGGACGCGCGGATCGGCGGCGCGTTCCGCTCGTCGCTCGCCGTCGCCGGCCGTACGGGGACGATGCGCAATCGCCTCCCGGCGCTGCGCGGCAGCGTGCGGGCGAAGACGGGGACGACGAGCCGAGCGTCGGCCCTCGCCGGCCTCGTCGGAGGCAAGGTCGTGTTCGCGGTGCTTCACACCGGCACACCCGTGAACTCGTGGGCCGCCCGCGCTGCTCAGGATCGGTTCGTCACGGTGCTCGCCTCGCGCGGCTGACGGCGCGCGTCGGCCTCAACCCGCGAGCAGCTGCGCCAGGTCGTCCTCCGAGAGGACGGGGACGCCGGCTGCCTCCGCCTTCCGGAGCTTCGAGGCCCCCGGCTCCTCGCCGACGACGAGGCCGGTCGTCTTCTTCGACACCGAGTCCGAGACCTTCGCGCCGAGCTGCTCCAGGGCTGTCGCCGCCTCCTCGCGGGTGTACGCGGTGAGCGTCCCGGTGATCACGTAGCGCTGACCCGTGAGCCGTCCCTCACGCGGCTGCTCGGCCTCGCCCGCGGTCATCGTCAGGCCGAGCACGCGGAGCTCGTCGACGAGGGTGCGGTTCTCCTCGTCGGCGAACCACTCGGCGACGAGCTCGGCCCGGTCGGGGCCGATGCCGTCGACCTGCTCCAGCCGCTCCTGGCTCGCCGCCAGCAAGGCGTCCACCGAGCCCAGGTCGGCGGCGAGGTTGCGCGCCATGACCCAGCCGACCTTCGGGATGTTGAGGCCGAAGAGCACACG
>JAOUEK010000255.1 GCA_029858755.1 Thermoleophilia bacterium | reverse complement strand
GAGCAGCACCGCCGCGATCGGCAGGGCCACGTTCATCGTCAGGGGCCTCCCCCACGCCTGGGCAACGCCGTCGCGCAGGCTGCGCGCGAGCAGGACGTGCGGGCCGCTGACGCCGCGGGCGTCGGCAAGCTCGAGGATCCGCTCGGCGCGGGGATCGAGCGGGCGATGCACCGGGTGGCCGAAGCCCGGCACCCTGCCTCCCGCGGCGTGAATCGCGTGCGCGACGTCCGCGGCGACCGCGGCCGGCTCCGCACCGGAGGCCACCCTCGCCTGCGCCTCGGCGAGCAGGCCCGCGCACTCCTCCGAGGTGCCGAGCACGACCGGCCCCGCGCCGAGGATCCCGGCGGCCACTGCTCCCTGCAACGAGCCGGGGTCGGCGGCCAGCGTCATCCGCGCGGCCACGTTCGTGGGCATCATCCCGTGCTCGGCGATCGCCACGAGCAGCAGATCGAGGAAGAAGCGCTGGTCGTCGGTCGGCTCCGCGCCGGTGAGCAACAGGTGGAAGTACTCGGTGAAGCTCACGCGGCCCATCAGGTCGCCGCAGAGGTCACGACCCCGTACCTCGACCCGGTCGGGGTAGGCCTGGCTGATGCGGCTGACGGGCGCTCCGGCCCTGCCGATCTGCATGTCGCCTCCGGTGCTCGGTCCGCGGTCGTCGAAACGACGAGTATCGCACCCGGGGACGCGGCCGACCGCGCAGCTCGCGCACCGCGCCCGTCTCGGCGACACGGCCGAGCGCATATGCTCGCCCCGCAGCCGCTGGCCCCTCGATTCGGCGACGGGCGGCGGGGAACGAGATGACCACGACGGCGACGCCACCGGCGGCAGGCGGCAGCGGACGGAGCTGGCGACGTCGGCTGCTGCTCACGACGACCGTCCTGGCCGTCCTGCTGATCCTGGGCTTCCTCGCTTCGGCGACCGTGCCGCGCTGGTGGGCGCAGCGGGTCGGCGACCAGGTCGGCGGCAGCATCACCCAGGGCGTCCTCGTCGGTGTCGTCTACGGGTTCCTGTTCACCCTGCTCCCGATCGCCGTGCTCGCCGCCACGCTCCGCTGGCGAAGGACGTGGAGGGCGACCGGGATCGCGCTGTGCTTTGCAGTCGTGCTCGCTCTGCCCAACCTGATGACGCTCGGAATCGTGATCGGGAGGGGCAACGCGGCGCACGCCGGCGACCGCATCCTCGACGTGGAAGCGCCGGCCTTCCGAGGTGCCACGCTCGGCGGGGTGATCCTCGCGGTCGGGGTCGCGGGCTTCATCGGCTACCTGCTCGCCTCGCGCCGGCGCGCTCTCTCCCAGGCAACCCACGCCCGGGAGCAGCTGGCTTCGTCGAGGACGCAGACAGCGGTGCCCGACGACGAGCCGCCCGGCGAGCGGTAGCCGGGCGGGCGCTCGACGCCCCCTGCTCTCGGCCCGGGGCGGGACGGCGCCGAGACTTGAGGCGGCCTCGCGGTAGCGAGAGGATTGGGGCGTGCGAGCACGCGGAGCACCCGCGAGACGGCCGTTCGCCAAGGCGCTCCTGGGAGGGACGCTGGCGACGCGCCTCGCCCGAGGGCCGTCGCTGCTGCCGCGGACGGCCGACGACCAGACGCTCGTCGAGGCGATCGCCGCGGTGGCCGGCGGTGCCGCGGCGGTCGTGGTCGACGAGGCGCTGTTCCGCATCGCTCGGCGGCGGCGAGCAGCCAAGCTCTCACTGGCGCTCGGCCTCGGCGTCGCCGCCGGGACCGCCTACGGCGTCGCGAGACGCGTGCGACAGCGTCATCCGCTCGTCGACGCCGTCGAGTCTGCAGGCGCCGTGCTCTCCTTCGGCTCCGGCGTGAGCGAGCTCGAGCTGTCGTTGTTCGACGCGGCAGTGCCCAAGGAGCAGCTGGTGATGGTCGAGCGCGGGATCGGCCTCGGCCTCGCCACCCGGGCGGCGACGAGGGCGCTGCGGGCAAAGCTCGCCGAGCCCCGAGACCTCGTCAAGTCGGGGATCGCCTACCGGCGGCTGCCGACGGTGTCGGGCGGCGAGGGCAGCCACGTCCCCTGGGAGACGCTCGATCGCGAGGGACGGAAGTTCCTCGGGCTCGCGGCGTCGGCCGCCGAGATCGCCCGCGTCACCGGGCGCTGCGCGCGCGACCCGATCCGCGTGTACGTCGGCCTCGACCACGGCGCCACGATCGAGGAGAAGGTCGCGCTCGGGCTGGCCGAGCTGGATCGCCTGGGCGCGTTCGAGCGGCGCGACCTGCTCGTCACGTGCCCGACCGGAGCGGGCTACGTGAACCCGGTCGCGATCGAGGCGTGCGAGCACCTGAGCGGCGGCGACCTGGCGACGGTCGTCCTCCAGTACGGCAACCGGCGTGCGCACCGCTCGCGCCGGGAGATCCCGAAGGCGATGGAGCTCCACCGAGTGCTCATCCTGAGGCTCCACGAGAGGCGGCAGGCGCTCGATCGGTCGCCGCGCCTGCTCGCCTACGGCGAGAGCCTCGGCTCCTGGGTGCTCGCCGCGCTCCTCGCGCAGGAGGGCGTCGAAGCGATCGGCCGGTACGGCGTCGGCAGCGCCGCCCTGATCGGACTGCCGTACGACGCCCGGCTCCTGCTCGAGCCTCTCCTCGGCCAGCTCGACCTGCTCCCGGGCGACGCTGCGCAGTGGCAGCTCCGGGAGGACATCCTCGCCGACCTGCGAGGAAGCGCAGCGCCGCGCTACGTCCTCTACACGCACCCGGAGGATCCGGTCGCTCTCTTCCCCGGCGCGTCACTGCTCTGGCGCCGCCCGCCCTGGCTCGCCGATCGGCGCGTGAACCGCGGCCGGATCGCGTCGACGATGCGCTTCTTCCCGGTGCTCACGTTCGTCCAGGTGCTCGCGGACATGAAGAACTCGACGAGCTTCAGCCCCGACTTCAGCGAGCACGACCACGACTACCGTCGCGAGGTACCGGCGATCTTCCGCGCCGTCTTCGACTACGACGTGGACGACGACGCGGTCGCGAGGATCGGTGAGCAGGCGCAGGCGTCGGTGATCCGCCAGTACGCACGTGAGCGCGGGCTCACCGACGACCCCGGCGCGGAGCTGCTCGACGTGCCCTGAGCCTCCCCGGCATCGCGACCACCCGCCCGCTGCGCCGGCAGGCACGACGCGGCGCGCGGAGGCTCGCGTGCGCGTGCGGACGCCCGACCCCGACCCGATCGCGGCGCCTTCGACTCTGGGATCAGGTGAGCTGGGCCAGCCAGTCGGCGATCGCGACGCCGATCTCGTGGGGCGAGTCCTCCTGCACGAAGTGTGTCCCGGCGACGGTGACCTCCCGCTGCGCCGGCCACGCACGACAGAACTCGCGCTGCCCCCCCGTGAGGATCGCGCCCGGCTCTGCGTTGACGAACAGCTTCGGCACGGGCGCGCTCGCGAGCCACTCGGCGTACGCCTCGACGATCTGCGCCACGTCCGCGGGCGCCCCGTCGATGGGGAGCTCCCGGGGCCAGGTGAGCGTCGGGCGGCGGCTCTCCCCCGGCTCACCGTAGGGTCGCCGGTAGACGTCCAGCTCGGCGTCGGTGAGCCTGCGCAGCACCGAGCCCGGGAGCACCCGCTCCACGAACGTGTTCTTGACGAGGACCAGCTCCTCACCGGCCGGCGAGCGGAAGCCCTGGAACACGGGGCGCGCGGCCTCTGGCCACTCGTCCCAGGTCAGCGGGCGCACGATCGCCTCCATGTAGGCGAGCCCGCGAATCGCGTCCCGGTGCCGATTCGCCCAGTCGAACCCGAGCGCCGAGCCCCAGTCGTGGACGACGAACGTGACCCGCTCGCGGACGCCGAGCGCATCGAGCAACCCGTCGAGGTACCGCCGATGCTCGACGAAGCGGTAGCTCGCGGGGCCCGGGTCGTCGAGCTGCTCCGAGTCGCCCATGCCGATCAGGTCGGGCGCGAGACAGCGCCCCAGCGACTCGACGTGGGGGAGCACGTTCCTCCACACGTAGGACGACGTGGGGTTGCCATGGAGGAAGACGATCGGGTCGCCGCCCCCGCGCTCGACGTACGCCATCCGCTTCCCGTGCACCTCGGCGAAGCGCTTCGGGGTGGGCTCGGCGGCATCGATCACGATCGCCTCCTCGATCGGTTGGGCGGTGTGCGCCGTGAGCTGCGCGGCGAGACGCTCCCCACTCTACGGGACGTCTCGCCACGCGCCGCGCCGTCGTGCGCGGAGCGCATAGGATTGGCAGGCACGGCCT